>JAITHH010000025.1 GCA_031280065.1 Treponema sp.
TTGCTCATGCCCTGGGAGTATCGGTGGAGTACCTGGTAACCGGCAGAAAACCGGCGGATGGCAAAACATGGAATCAGTTTTTAAGCCCGGAATTACGGGCTATCGCGGACAGGGTAGAGTCGCTTCCCCGGGTACAGCGAAAGCTGGTTGAAGACGCGGTGGCCGAGCTTATCGGCCTTCTCCAGCGCCCCTTGGATGAAGAACCTTTGGCCCTCACTCCGCTCCAGAAGGTCTTTCTGCGGATGTTTAGGTAGCAGGGCGTTGAGGGGAGAGGGCCCACTGTCAACAACTTAAAGGGGGGACCGGGGGGCCTGGGCCTCCCGGCGGGGGCGTTGCGGGGGCGGGGAAGGCTGCTTTCACAGCCAATTCCAGGACCCGCAGAGGGGGTAGCCCGCATCCATGATGCGGGCGTAGGGGGAGACTTCCCCCTTCTTAATTTCTTAAGTTGCTGATAGTGGTCCTTACACCCGGGCCCGCAAGCCCTGCAGATAGGCAAGGGTGACGTCGGTTTCGTACTTGAAGTCTACCTCGCCCCCCTTCGTGCTTACCCAGGGACACGCCGCGGATACCCCCTTGTCATAACCCGCTTCCTTAAGAACCTTGAACAGATGGAGCAGGACCTGCTCCCGGTTCCCCACATTCGGCTGCGCGCCCCCGTCTCCCTGAATATGCACATTAAGACAATATCCGGGATGCTTGAGAATATCCTCCAGGGGCTGTTCAAGCTCGATAAAGTAGTTCAGGTCCGCCATCACCTTTACATTGCTGCGGCCCGAAAGTTTTGCAAAGGCAACGCCGTCCAGATACCGGGGGAAGAGCGTATCCTGCTCCGCCTGGGGCTCAAGGGCGATCTCCATGCCGTATTCCGCGGCATAGTCCGCGGCGATATTCACCGTACTGAGCGCCTGATCTACCGCCTTAACACGGCTGAATCCCTCCTGGACGCGGAAATGTCCGCCCCACGCGCCCAGGTACTTAACCCCAAGCTCGCTCATCCGCCTAATGGTACGCCCCAGGGAAAACTCGATAAGCTCGCGGTCAAAATACCGCCCGCTGCCTCCCTGCCACATATTCCCCGGCCCCAGCAGGTGGCTGCTCACCGGCGCGGGCCTGCCGTCCGCCTGGTAGACCGCCTTCCATTGCTCCCACTCATAGTCCGAAAAGGTGGAATCCCCGTGTATGCTGGCGGGCACTTCAAAATACTCCCAGCCTTTGCTTAAAACCGGGATCGGCGCGGCATCCACCACGATGCCGATCTTAAATTGTACTGCCATATATGCTCCTTGTTTTGGGTAATGGGCTGCTCATGCCTCGTCCTTTCCCGCGGCCCAGCGCAGCCCCTGATGAATCGTCTGCCGAAAACTCCCATGAGAGTACGCCCGGTTGTCATGGCCGGATGCGTAGGCGAAGACGCGGCTCTCGCGGTAACGCCGGGTCCACGCGAGGTTTTTGATACTCGTCTCATTGCCGGTGGTGATGAGGATATGGTTCCCCGGTTCCTCCGGCTCGCCGATGGTGTAGGTCTCATCGGTGATCGTAAAATCATCGAGCCCCTGGGTAACCGGATGCGTCCGGTCCGCAATCCGCTGCACAACGGTCTGGTTCTGGGTGTACTTAAAAAGCCCCCCGGAACCCCGGCGGCGCAGACCGCAGATTTCCGTGTAAACCTCCCAGTCCTGGAAACTGAGCAGCGCGTGGTGAAGCAGTACAATCCCCTGCTTCGTCCTCCCTATCTCGTTTTCCAGGTACTCCCGCAGAATGCCCTCCGGCGGCTCCCAGTGGATGTTGTACCAGAGGACCGCGTCATACCCCGCCCGGTTGTCCTCGTCCTGGACAAAGAGGTCCACAGGCTGCACAAAACAATCGCAGTCATCGAAGGACTCCAGCATCCGCTGAAAGCCAACCACGTCATAGGGATGCCGCTCCACCAAAACGGCGGCCTGTATGTTCGCCGCCATGTCAGTTCACGTAGCGGGCGGGATGGGCTTTCATGTACACGGCGAATTCCTCCCCGATACCCGCCACCGCGGGGCCATAGGTGTTCTTGATGTAGGCCTCAAGCTGGCTGAACGGCGCCTCGCCGGTGATGTAACGCACTTCCAGGCTGTTGAGCTGGCGTACAATGTCCGGGTAGTTTGCGCCGATGTTATCCAGCATCTTGGTAAAGCCGAAGTAGACCTTGACTGTTGCCGCGTCCGCCGCGCCGGCTTCCGCCTGCCATTTGGCGATCTGCGCGGGGGTTGAACCGCCCTGCAAGGCGGGAAGCCCCTGGTAGGCGTTAGCCGGGGCGAACATGTTGCTGGTAATCCGGCGCAGGGCCTCGGCTTGGGCGGCGCTGCGGTTCACCGTACGGGCGCGGATGTCATAGCCGGTGTAATGCTGCCCCGCAAGGCCCAACTGGGTTGCGATGAATCCCTTCTCGCTGTTGCACCAGTCCAGGAAGCGCAGCGCGGCGTCCTGCTTTTCCGGGGACGACTTTGCGTTGATATAATAGGCCATCCAATTGGAAGGCGGCATGGCGTACATGCCCTTTTTGCCCGCTTCCAGCGACAGCGGCGGACAGTAAAGGTAATCTTCCAAGGGCAGGCTGTAACGCTCCAGCAGATTCGTTGTGTAGTTTGTCCCGGAAGCGCCTACTATTCCAACGCGCCCCTGGGCAAACTTCTCGTCGTTTTCACTGCCGTTGTGGGTTACAAACTCACGGTCGATGATGCCCTCCTCATACAGGGCCCGGAGCTGGCGCAGGTAATCGCCGTATTGCAGTTTCAATGCGCGAATTCTCGCGCCGCCGTCAGAGTCGGGCATACCCGCGTGCCAGCTTGAGATGCTGTAGGCCATGGAAAGAAAATCGTTCTGCAAGTGCCAGATGCCTGAATCCAGGGAGGACTGCTGGGCGTTGAAACTTGCCCCGTAGGTATCGTTTCTGCCGTTGCCGTCCGGGTCCCGTGTGGTAAAGGCCCGGCAGACCTCGGCAAATTCCGCAACCGTCCGGGGCGGTTTTAGGCCCAGCTTGTCCAGCCATTTCTTGTTGATCACAAAGCCGAATTTGTCCCCGGAATTGGGGCGCGGTACGCCGTAGATTCTGCCGTCAGGCAAAAACACGCAGTCGCCGTATTGCTCCGCCGAGATGTTGGCTTTGAGATTCGGATACTGCGCGATACGGTCCGTCAGGTCCAGCAGCAGCCCTTCTTCAGCCCACTGGGTCGCAAAAATGTCCGCGCCGTAATGGACCAAATCGGGCATATCGCCGGTGGACACGAGCATCTTCACCCGGTCGCCGTAGCTGTTCTGGGGCGGGGCCTCGATCCTGAGGGTGATGTTGAGTTCATCCTCAATCAGCTTAATGAGCGGATTGTTCTCCAAGCTGATTTCAGGATTGAGCTGGAGCACCGCGGTAATGGCGGTTCTCCCCCCGCCCCGCACGCCCGGCGAATCCTGCCGCCCGCCGCCGGCCCACGCCGCCGTCAAGGTCAGCGTGAGCGCCAAAAACACAAACATCTGCTTTTTTTTCATATAAATCCTCCTGAACAAAAATATTGTTACCCCGTAACACGGGGTTAATTTTCTCTATGCTGCTATTCCTTCACCGACCCCAGGGATACGCCTGTTACAAAGTATTTCTGCATGAACGGGTAGATCGCGAGGATAGGCGCGATGACGATTACAATGGCCGCCATCTTTAGGGTAAAGGGATGGCTCCGCGCCGCCTGGGTGAGCATCGCGGATACCGGATTTACCGCGTCGGTGTTTTCCACGACTAATTCGCGCAGCACGAGGATCAGGGGCCAGAGTTTCCGGTCGGATATGTACATCATCGCGGAAAAATAGTTGTTCCAATAGTTGACCGCGCAGAAAATCACCATGGTCGCAATCGCCGGTTTTAAGAGCGGCACGATAATTTGGAAGAGGATGCGGATGTCATTCGCGCCGTCTATCTTGGCCGCCTCTTCAAGGGATGCGGGGACGCTTACGCGGATAAAATTCTTCATCAGTATCAGATTAAAGGCGCTGATGCAGCCGGGCAGGATGAGGGCCCAAATACGGTTGTAGATGCCAAGCCGCCGCATCAGGATATAGTTCGGTATCATGCCTCCGTTGAAAAACATCGTGAACAGCACCATTCCCAGCACGATACGCCGCCCTTTCAAATGCTGTTTGGAGAGGGGGTAGGCGGAAATCACCAGTAAAAATACACTCAGCAGTGTACCGGTGAGGGTGATGATTCCTGTTACCCCATAGCCTGAGTGAATGAGGCGGTATGACCAAATCTCCCGGTAAGCGTTCAAACTTGCCTGTTTCGGAATGATCCGCAGCGGGTTCCGCAGGTATTCTTCGTAGGTCATAAAGGAAGTGAAAAAAACATACGCGAAGGGCGCGAGGCAGGCCAGGGCAAAGAGGCTTACCAGAAACAGCGCCGCCCCCTCCAGGATATAGTCCGCGGGGCCGCGGATCAAACTGCGGGAGGAGTTTTTCAAAAGACGCCTCCTTCACCTAGGGCCTTTGCCGAGGCATTGGCCAGCATGAGCAGCACGAAGCCCACCGCCGAGCCGAAGAGCCCCACGGTGACCGCAAAGGAGAATCTTCCATTGATAATGCCGAGCCGGTAGGTGTAGGTTTCAAATACCTCGGAAACCGCCAGGTTGCTGCCGTTTTGCAAAATAAAAATCTGTTCAAACCCGTTGTTCATGATACCGCCTATGCTTAAAAGGAGCAGTATCACTACCGTTGATTTGATTCCCGGCAGCGTGATGAACCAGATGCGCTGGAGCCGGGACGCGCCGTCGATTGCCGCCGCCTGATAGAGTTCCGGGTCAATGGCGGTAACCGCGGCAAGGTAGATGATCGTATCCCAGCCTGAGTTTTTCCAAACATGCGAGACAATGGCGACGCCCCGGAAATACCTTGCGCTTCCCATGAAGAAAACCGGCTCTCCCCCCGCGGCCTTGATAATGCTGTTCACAAGGCCCCAGGAGGGCGACAGGATATTTACCAATATTCCGCCGATGACCACCCAGGAGATAAAATAGGGCAGGTACAGCGCGGTCTGCGCGGTCCGTTTGTAAAGCACAAAGGGGATTTCGTTAAGCGCCAGGGTGAGCAGCACGGGGATGGGAAAATAGACCGCCAGTTTGAGTACGCTCAGAAGCAGGGAGTTGCCCAGCACTTGATAGAAGGTATCCAGGGTAAACAAATACTTGAAGTTTGCAAGACCCACCCATTCACTGCCAAAGATGCCTTTAGAAAATTTGAAATCCTTGAAAGCCAGAACAAGCCCGTACATGGGGACATAGTTAAAAACAACAAAATACACCACACAGGGGACGAGCAGCAGGTAGAGATACCGGTTCGTCATGATATACCGGATGCCTCCGCTCCGGCGGGCAGACACTAATCCTGTCAGCATACACTGCTCCTTGCATCGTGAAAACGTACCGCATGACGGATGAGCGCATAAATATTGCGCCCCCATAGTCCAGCATACGGGCACTAACCATTATGAGAAAAGAAAAAAGTATTTAAGGGAGCATCAGCAGCGGAAGGTCTTTTTGATGGAAGGATAGCGCGGTTTGTCGTTAGAGGCCCAGTGTACATACTGCATTGCGCAATAGTGCTCCTGGGATGGAGTTTCCTGGAACCGGGGATGAAAGCTGTTCTGTCTGTTCATAACACCTCCGTCAATCCTTATTTACAGGGTATCTGAGGATGTTTGGTTTGTCAAGAGATTTTTTTATTTTTTTCCGCATAAAATCGCGGTCAATGCGGTCATGCCGCCTTTTCACGATTGCCGGCTGCCTGCCGCCTGTACCGTCAGCGCAAAGACCTTGCTCTTCCGGCTCTGGTCGTAGAGCCGCCGCCGC
>JAITHH010000296.1 GCA_031280065.1 Treponema sp.
TACTCAGGGTGTCCCGCGCAGGGGGAGCCGATCTGGCGGAAATTCTTGATGTCCTCCAGGGAAATATCCGGGTAGCCCGCCAGGTGGAGCAGGGCGTAGAGGAACATGGAACCGTGCCCCGCGGAAAGCAGGAACCGGTCCCGGTCAGCCCAGCCGGGGGCCGCGGGGTCATGGCGCAGCAGTTCGCCGTAGAGGACGGCACCCAGTTCCGCCGCCCCCAGGGGCAGTCCCGGATGGCCGGAATTGGCCTTCTGAATCGCGTCCATGGCCAGGGACCGGAGGCTTAACGCGGTTTTCTCCAATGCCTTGATATTCATGCAATACTCCTTCGCTTCTTTATAAAAAGGAATGATAAAGGAATCGTCCGGCATGGACAAGGCGCAAGCCCTTGCCCTCTGGAAACTGCGCTTCGGCAGGGCGGGCTTCATTTCACTGAACGTGATTATCGCTATGGTAATAATACTCGCGGGGATTTATGTTTCCCTGCACACCAAATTTAGCAGAAACATCTACACCATCGGCGGCAGCGAAACCTCCGCCCTGCTCATGGCAATTCCCGTCAAACGGACCAAGGTGCTGATATACACGATTAACGGTTTTTGTTCCGCAATGGCTGGGGTGGTGTTCTGCCTGTATATGCTTTCCGGCTACGGCCTCCACGGTCAGGGCAGGAAACAAAAAAAGCGGGTAACGCGGGGGCGTTGCGGGGGTGGAACCCCCGCATGGGGGGCAGCGGAAAGGTTGACCGCTGTCGCGGTCAATCAGAAAGCAGGCTTTGGAGCGCGGGGGGCGTACCCCCCGCTAATCTCTTAAGTTGTTGACAGTGGGGGACCGGGGGTCAGCGGAGAACCCGGAGGGCTTGGCTGCGCGTCCATTGCAAACTGCGCTTACTTAGGTCAGTTCCGCCCCCTCCACGCCTACGCAGGTTCCCACGGAGACAGCGGTGTCGATCATGTAGTGATCCCGGGGCACGGTCTTTACCTTGCCGGCGGGAATGGAGAGGTCTACCGTGGTAATGCTGTCGCCTGAAAGAGCGGCCATCTTGCCGTACTCCCCCTTGGCGAGGAGTTCCGCGGCGGCGGTGCCCAGACTGGTGGCCAGTACCCGGTCGGAAGCGCTGGGAATTCCCCCGCGCTGCACATACCCCAGAACCGTTGCCCTGGTTTCCATGCCCGTTTCCGCCGTGATCTCCTTGGCCACCCGGTAGCCAATGGAGGGGGCGACGGTTTCCTGCCGGTACTTCTTCCGTTCTTTCTTGTCCATCCTGGCTTCAGCCAGCGAGAGGGCCCCTTCGGCCACTACCACTATGGAGAAATTCTTCCCGCTGGCGGCCCGTTCCAAAAGATGCCTGCCGATAGCCTTGATGTCGTAGGGAATTTCCGGTATCAGGATCACGTCCCCGCCCCCGGCAACCCCCGCATAAAGCGCCAGCCAGCCCGCTTTGTGGCCCATGAGTTCGATTACGATGACCCGGCTGTGGCTTTGGGCGGTGGAATGAAGCCGGTCAATGGCCTCGGTGCCGATGGAAAGGGCCGAATGGAAGCCGAATGTCCGGTCGGTGCCCACGATGTCGTTGTCAATGGTTTTGGGGAGCCCCACCACGTTGAGTCCTTCCTGGGAGAGGAGGCAGCCGGTGGTATTGGTGCCGTTTCCCCCCAGCACGACCAGGCAGTCCAGCTTGAGCTTCCGGTAGTTTTCCTTGATTGCGGCGACTTTTTCTCCAACGATCTCTTCGGTCCCGCTCTGGGTCTTGAAGGGTTTCTCCCTGCCGGCCCCCAGGATGGTTCCCCCCCGTGTCAGGATGCCGTACACATCCTCGGGCCGCAGCACCCGCCATTGCTCGTCTATGAGTCCCCGGTAGCCGTTGGCGATGCCGATGATATTCATGCCGTAGCGGTCCTGGGCGGCCCGGCACACTCCCCGGATTGCGGCGTTCAGCCCCGGACAGTCGCCCCCGGCGGTCAGGATGCCGAAGGTCTTAGTTACGCTTGAGCGGTAAGTTCCCATGTCCTTAGTATAAACGTATTTGGAGACAGTGAACAGATAACAGTTTTGCTGTTTGTATCGAATCGCAGGTTCGCGCTCCCCGGTCCCCCCGTATGCCAGGCCCTATTCCAGAATGGTAATCTCAACGCGGCGGTTCTGGGCACGGCCCTCTTCCGTGGCGTTGTCCCGTAAAGGCCGCGTACCGCCCCACCCCTTGTAAAGAAACCGGTCCGCGCTGATCCCCCGCTTAACCAGTTCATCCACCATCCGCTTGGCCCGCTGAACCGACAGCTCCATCTCCCCTTGGGGCCGCCCCACCGCCGCGGTATGGCCTTCCACCAGAAAACTCCGGTCAGGCGCTTCCTTGAGCGCGGCGGCTATCCGGTCCAGCCGGGAATATTCAGCGGGGAGGAATTCATCTGAGTCAGGCGCAAAGCGAAGATCCTTGACGGTGAGCCGTATCCCGCCGGGAACCGCGGCCAGGTCGATGTTCGCGCCGGTTTCCAGGGCTGACTGGCCGGACGAAATGCCGCTGCCGTTCCCCGCGCCGCCGCTTGGGACTGACGGAGAGCCGCCGGAGCCCGCGCCGCCGTTCAGATTCCGCCCGATAGTCGCTATGATCCGCTCCTGGTTGAGGGGTACGGTTCCCTCCCCAAAGGTCAGGGTGAAGCCCCGGAAGCGGACCGTCTCCCCGCCGGGCCAGGAGTAGGTTTCATCCAGGTTGTCCCGCATCAGCAGGGGAAGGCCGTCCGCAACGCGCAGGAGGATTTCAACCGAATGGCTGCCCTGGAGGCCGGTAAAGTACCGTGCCCCCGGCTTGGCCCCGGGCGGCGGCCCGCTGTAGCGGGAAGCGTAGCGGGCGGAAATCCGGTGCACCGGAATATCCCGGTAGGTCTCGGTCCCCTGGTACTCATACTCGGCGATGATAGGCACCGCCACCGGAAGGCCCTCATTGAGCGGGTCTACCACCCGTACGCCCTGCGCCGTCCAGCGCACGCCCGGCCGTACCGGCCCAAGCGGGAAGGCGGGAAAGCCCCGCAGAGCAGGGAAGCCCTGATCGTCTTCAATCCGCAGGTTTCCGTCGGGAAAAATCTGGAACGTGACGGGGAGTACCGCGTCTACGGCGCGGGCGCTTTGGCGCATATCCCGCAGGGTTTCTTCCAGCACAAAGAAATTCCCCTGGTATTCAACGCCCTGCGCGCTGCCCAAGGGCCGGGGATTCAAGGTCGCACGGACTTCCCGGTACATGTGGCCGATGTACTTTCCATTGTCGTACCGGGATAAGTCGGAGCGTTCAATGGTTTTATAAGGCCCGGCGCTGCCCCTGGCCAGAACCGCCGCTCCGGCGGCTTCTTCGGCCTTCAGCGCGGGGGCCGATACAAGCATAAAAGAGAGAAGGAGGCTTCCGCGAAACCTCTTGTATGTAAAGCCCGTCATATCCCGAATATCGGAGTTTTCTCGCGCTTGATGAAGGGGGCGGTGAGGACCGAGGTCTCCATCGCCGCCTCTTCAAACCAGGCTTTCTTCGCGCCGTCCAGGTTCCATTCGGTTATCAGCATGGTAAATACCTCCGCCGCCACGAACGCCGCGTATTCCCCCAGAACCCGGCATTTGCGGGCCAGCGCTTTATTCCGTCCGGCGTTGATGTTGATTATCCGCACCTCCAGCTCCAGCGCGGGACGGTCAGGCCCCGATAGCCCCAGAGACGCCCCGTCATCAAAAGACGAGGACAGCTTGAGCACCTGCTCATCCGGGCAGGGATCGGTTCCGTTTAGCACACCTGCACGAAGGCTTTAGCCTGAGCAGGGCACACCCAACAACGCGCTCCGCCCGCCCTTGCATATAGTCCATGCTGTATTCAAGCGGCGTCCTCGTGAACCGCTGCATTTATACGCGGGATATGCTAAACTGACGCCGGGAGATGCTATGAAACCGAAAGTATATATCGATGGAAAAGAAGGAACTACCGGCCTGCAAATCTATGAGCGGCTCGGCAAACGGCAGGATATTGAACTGCTTTTAATCGATGAGGCTGACCGGAAAGACATCAGCCGGCGGGGGGAATTCATCAATTCCGCGGATATGGTATTCCTCTGCCTGCCCGATGATGCGGCGCGGGAAGCGGTCCGGCTTATTGGGAACCCCGCGGTACGGGTGATTGACGCTTCTACGGCGCACCGGACTGCGGAGGGCTGGGTATACGGCTTCCCGGAGCTGTCGGAAGCGCAGCGCGAGTCCATCAAACAGGCGCGGTTTGTCGCTAACCCCGGCTGCCATGCCAGCGGGGTGATCGCCCTGCTCTTTCCCCTTATCACCAGAGGGCTCGTGCCGGCGGACTATCCCTTTGCGATTACCTCCCTTACCGGCTACAGCGGCGGGGGCAAGGGGATGATCACGCGCTATGAGGCCCCGGAGCGCCCCGAAGAGTACCGCGCTCCCCGGCTCTACGGCCTGTCGATGGCCCATAAGCACATTCCCGAAATCGTTGCCATGACCGGGCTGGCCGCGCCTCCGGCATTTACCCCGGTTATTGGCGATTATTATTGCGGGATGGAAATCATCATTCCCCTGCACCGCCGTCTGATCCGGGCGGGGAAAGCGGAGGTTCTTGAGGCGCTGCGGGGGCATTACGCCGGTTCCCGGTTCATCCGTGTTGCTGAAACGCCGCCGGACAGCGCCTATCTTCCTTCCAACGCCTTTGCCGGCACGGATGATATGGAACTGTGCGTGAGCGGTTCGGAAGCGATCATGCTGCTGATTGCCCGTTTTGATAATCTTGGGAAGGGGGCTTCAGGCGCGGCAGTACAGAACATGGACCTCATGCTTGGTCTGCAATAGGCCCTCCGGGGGGTGTGGGGGCGGCGCCCCCGCAGAAAACCCTACTTGACGTTTCTTTCAATCCCTAGCAAGACGCCGCTCCGCCATCCTGCGTCTCGGCTTGCAGTATCTCCAAAGCCTCATCGAGGGTTTTACCGGATTAGAGCAAAACGGCTAACAGTAAGCCCTGAACCGGGCCTCTGGCCCGGAGCGGAAAGAGGGGGAATGAGCAGCGCGTCTTCCTCTTTCCTTCCTTACTCAAGAAAAAAGAAACCGGTCCATTTCCCCCAGGATGCCGCTCAACTCGCCAAAGCTGGTCCGGGTTTCCGGGAGCGAGCGCAGAAAGAATTCCCCGTAGCGT
>JAITHH010000313.1 GCA_031280065.1 Treponema sp.
CGGTTTTCATTGACGAGGGTTTTGGCAGTCTGGACGAGGGCAGTCTGGACAAGGCGCTGATCATCCTGGACGAACTGCGGGATCACCGCATGGTGGGGCTTATTTCTCATGTGGGGGAATTGCGCTCCCGGATTCCCAGCCATATTGAGCTGGTCAAGACCGGCGCGGGGTCGAAGATACGGGGATAGATGGTCATCTTTGCAACAGGTTGCTGGGCGCACCCTGCTCAGGCTAAAAGACGAACAGCCCCGAATCCTGCATTGAGGCGGCACAGCTATCCCCTCCCCCCGTCCCCGGCGGTTGAAAGCAAAAAATCTTTGCAGAATAACCCCTTTATGATATGCTTGGATAATGAACGAACAAGGCGCGGTATCAATCAACCGGCGGATCAAGCAGGTTAGGGAGGCGCTGGAGCTTTCCCAGCGTAACTTTTCCATGATCCTGTCGGTTTCCCATGGGTATATCGCGGGAATAGAAACGGAAATCAGGAAAGTCAACAACCGCCTGGTAAAACTGGTCGTGTCGGAATTCAGCGTAAACGAAAACTGGCTGCGGAAGGGAGACGGGGAGATGTTCACCCAGAACCCCGATGAGGAATTCACCCGGCTGGTGAGCCTGTTCAAAGAGCTGCCTCCCAAGTACCAGGAATTCATCTATACGGTAATCGAAACCCTCCTCAAGCTGAAGGACCGGGACTGATGCCGTCCTTAGAGCCTGCAAACCGGGTTTTTTGCGGCCTATTGCCCGCAAAAACCCGCAATTTGAAGAGGCTCTTACACCCCCCCGGTGAATCGGCTATACTCTATCCCATGAACGCGGACCATAAACTCACCGTTTCCCAGCTCACCGAGCGTATCCGTTCCTGCCTAGAGGGGAATTTCCGGGAGTTGGTGGTGGAGGGTGAAGTTTCCAACTGCCGCCCTTCCAGCACCGGGCACCTGTACTTCACCCTTAAAGACGCGGGGGCCGCAATCTCCGCGGTGATGTTCAAAAACCGCTGCCGTTTCCTGGGCTTCGAGCCCCGTGACGGGATGCTGCTGCGGGTCCGGGGGAGCGTTTCGGTCTATGCCCAGCGGGGGTCCTACCAGATCATCTGCGAGGAGATCGAGCAGGCCGGGGCCGGCGATATTCTGGCCATGCTGGAGAAGCGGAAGCGGGCCCTGGCTGCGGAGGGGCTCTTTGACGACGACCGGAAACGGCCCCTGCCCCGGTTCCCCGCACGGGTTGGCGTGGTAAGCTCCCCGACCGGCGCGGCTCTGCGGGATATTCTGAATATACTGAAGCGCCGGGCCCCGGGAACCGCCGTGGTCATCCTGCCCGCGCCGGTTCAGGGCGCTGACGCGGCCCCTATCATCGCCCGGCGGATTGAGCAGGCCAACCAATGGCGGCTTGCGGATGTGCTCATCGTGGGGCGGGGCGGCGGCTCGCTTGAAGACCTCCTGCCCTTTTCGGAAGAGGCGGTGGTGCGGGCAGTGGCGGCGTCGGGGATTCCGGTGGTGAGCGCCGTGGGCCACGAGATAGACTGGGCCCTCTCGGATTTCGCCGCAGACGTGCGGGCCCCGACCCCCTCGGCGGCGGCGGAACTGGTCAGCCAGGGCCCCTGCGAGGCGCGGGAGGCAATACGGACGCTGGCGGACATCGTGGAGCGCGCCATGCGGGCCCGGCTGGACCGGGCGCGGCTCTTGGTGAAACCCTTCCGGCTTGAAGACCTGGAATACCGTTTCCGGGCGATTCTCCAGCCCCGGCTGGTCCGCCTGGACGACGCCAAAGAGTCGCTGCTGGCCGGGCTTGCGGAGCGGCTGCGGGAACTCCGCCGGCGTATGGAACTCGCGCACATGGCCCTGGAAGCGGCAAGCCCCCTGGCAGTCATGGAGCGGGGCTATTCTGCGGTGTTTCATGGGGAAACCGGACAGATGATCCGCCGCGCCGCTGATGTGCGGGCGGGCGATTCCCTGCTGATACGGCCCCTGGAGGGACTCATCAGCGCCACCGTTGAGACCATAAAGAACGGCAAGGAGGTAACGATATGAAGAGCAGCGCAAGCAAGCCCGGAGTCGGCAACACCGGAAGCGGCAAAAGCGGATCAGGCAATGCCGGTATGAAGAACTTTGAGGAACGCCTGGAACGTCTGGAATTCCTGGGTGAAGTCATACGGAAAAATGATGTTCCCCTGAACGAAGCCCTCAAAGCCTTTGAGGAGGGAATCAAACTGGCCCAATCCCTGGAAAAAGACCTGGAAAAGGTAGAAGAACGTATTGAAATCCTGACCAGCGGCCCGGACGCGAAGAGCGACGCCGATCTGGAATTGGATCTCTTTGACGAAGGGGAGTAGCCTATGACCGCAGCGCCGCTGGTTTTGCCTGAACCAGATGTAGACAGGCCGGTCCGCACGGGCAGGATTCGTCTGCTCCCCCCGGAAGAGGCCCGCAAGATCGCCGCCGGAGAAGTTATCGACCGGCCCGCAGCCCTGGTCCGGGAACTCTTGGACAACGCCATTGACGCGGGGAGCGGGAAAATCGATGTGTTCCTTGAAGGCGGGGGGATTCTCAAGACCGAAGTGATAGACGACGGCAGGGGCATGGAGCGGGACGACCTGGAACTCTGCTGGAAGACCCACGCCACCAGTAAGATTCAGACCGTCGCCGACCTGAATACCGCCGAGACCCTGGGGTTCCGGGGAGAAGCCCTGGCCGCCGCCGCCGCGGTTGCCCGGCTGGAGATACTCTCCAGTTCCGATGGGATCGAGGCGTGGCTTCTCCACACCGGGCTTGCCGCCGATGAGTTCCGCGTCATCCCGGCCCGGCGGACCCAGGGCACGAGCGTCCGGGCGATGGGGCTCTTTGACACGATCCCCGCCCGCAAGAAGTTTCTCAAGCGGGAAAGCGCCGAGGGGTCCCTGTGCAAGCAGGTCTTCATCGACAAGGCCCTCGCCTTCCCCGCTTTGACCTTCCGCCTGACCCAGGATGGGAAGCCCAGCCTGTTCCTCCCCGCGGCGGTTTCCTTCAAAGAACGCTTTGCCCTGGCCCTGCTTTCCCATACCGAGGGGGGCTTTCTCCATGAAATCAGCGCTCAAGGTCAGGGCTTTTCGGTGGTCATCGTAACCGGCGGCCCGGAATTGTTCCGGCACGACCGGCGGCGGCAATTCATCTTTGCCAATGGCCGGCGGATCAACGATTACTCCCTGCTCCAGGCCCTCGAATACGG
>JAITHH010000007.1 GCA_031280065.1 Treponema sp.
GCACTTACCCGCTAATCAGCAAACTGGTAACATTCGACCAGTGGCCGCGATGCCCCGTGGAGTTCTCGTAGGCCGTAGCGTAATCGGCCACCTTGCCGTAGTCAGCTTCCGTATACTGAAAGGTCCGGCTCGTCCCCGTTTGAGAATCGGACGGCATATCTTCCGCCCGCGATACCGGCTCGTCCGCCCGCCGCACCCGCCGGGCGTAGGCTACGGCGCTCACCAGGGGAGGCCGTTTCTTGTTCTGGGTCTGTGGATTCACCGCCGTTACCTTGTGCGCACCCTTGCCCATGGGCAGTACCTCGGTTTCAGGCCGCACCTCCGGCACGGGGTGGGGCGTCGGCGTGGTATCGTACAGGGGCAGGTTCATCTGCTCCCGGTCTTCGTCCGTTACCAGCGGGTTGCGGGCGATATACCCCTGCACATACGTGCGCAGGGCGTGAACCAGCGCGTCTTTTGCCTCGTTCTTGACCAGCCGGTCAACCTTGCCGTGGTTGGGACGCTGGCACGAAATAAACGCTGATTCAAAAGCGTCAATGGCCGCTTCCAGCAGGAGCTGCGGGCTGGGAACGCCCCAGCGGGTGAAGCTCATCATTGCGTACTCGTACAGCGTTTTGGCAAAGGGCAGCAGATTGGCCTCGATGGTTGGAATGTAGTCATGGCTGTCAGACATAATAATCTCCTTTGGATAGCGGCAGTTGCCGCCGTGTTGCTATCGTTTCTCCGCATCCGTGGGGAATGTTTTTTAACTCAACGGGAATGTCCTTTAACCCGGCGGGAACGTCCCAAACAGCCTGAAATGGGGGTAAAACACTGTTTTGGGGTATAAATGGTACGGTATGATGAAAAAACGAAGCATAGCCCGCAGGGGGCTTGACAAAGATTACACCGTTGTCAAAATTTTCTGGCCTCTGGCCTCTGGCCTCTGGCCTCTGGCCTCTGGCCTCTGGCCTCTGGCCTCTGGCCGACGTGGCTTCCGTACCCACTGAAACGTGAGGTATCGATTTTTCCGGCCAAGTTTGGCATACTGCTCATTGGTGGTACTTTATCATTTTGACGCTTGTATGTCAAGAGGCGTGAAGAAATATATTTTATTTTTTGCAGGGAATTCGGGGTATCATCCTCAATATTGCCGCGCCTTTATCAGCGCGGTGGATATTGACCTGTACGGCGCGGGGACGTATACGGCGACGCGGCAGCCTGATGATAACTCTTCTGCAATCTGGACGAAGCCGCTCCTCAAACACGGGGAGCGGCCTAGACGCTCAATCGCCGCTTACTGTTTACCCGCTTCAATGCGCGGGGGCTCCGCCCTCGCCGCCCCCGCTGGGGGCCCCTGGCCCCCAGACCCCCGGTCGGCGCTCCGCCTTCCCCCTTGTCCGGCGGCGTTGACAGCGGTCCCTTCTTCCTCTAGTATTAGGACATGGCAGACGATGGTTTTTTAAACGATGCTGATTTTGAAGCCTACCGCAAGATTATCTACGATGAAAGCGGCATCCATTTTACGGCTACTAACCGTTCGATACTGGAAAGCAGGCTCAAAGAGCGGCTCCGCGAAAGACCCGGCGCGACAGTTAAGACCTATTTTACCGTAATTGCCCAGCAAAAAGAGGAACTCAAGAGCTTTCTCGACTCGATTACCACGAATCTTACCCGTTTTTTCCGTAATCAGGCCCATTTTGACGCGCTGGAACACCACGTGGTGCCCGAATTGCTTAAAATCAAGCAGGGATCGGGCAGCAATACCTTGAAAATCTGGAGCGCGGGCTGCTCCACCGGCGAGGAACCCTACACCATCGCCATGCTGATGAGCGAAATTCTTACCCCGCCATGGAAATTCGAGATAAAAGCCAGCGATCTCAGCCTCAAGAGCCTGATGACCGGCAAGGAGGGCTTCTATGCGGACAGCCGCATATCGGGAATTCCCGACGCCTATCTCAAGAAGTATTTTAACAAGGTTGAAGGCGGGTATAAGGTCCGCCCGGAACTGATGGCGAAGATTCAGTTTGATTACCATAACCTTAAAAACGATTCGGGCTTGCGGAACCTCGACGTCATCTTCTGCCGGAATGTCATTATCTACTTTGACGAAGCCGCGCAGACGGCGGTGATGCGGCGGTTCTGGGATTCCATGGCGTCCAAATCGTTCCTGTTTATCGGCCATTCTGAATCCCTCTTCGGAATGGATACGAAGTTCGAGTTCGTTAAAACGCCGGACGCGACTTTTTACCGGAAATTCGTATAGTGTGCGGGAGTGCCGTTCGGTGAGGCTGTTGATCATTTAATAGGAAAAAAATAAGGAGGCAGAGCGTGGCTGATGATATTTCGGTCTTGATTGTTGACGATTCCGCCCTGATGCGTAACCTCATCGGGAGAATGGTGGAGGCCACTCCTGGTCTCGCGGTAGCCGAGAAAGCCATGAACGGGCTATTCGCCCTGCAAAAAATCCCCCGGGTCGATCCCGATGTGATTGTGCTGGACTTGGAAATGCCCGAAATGAACGGTATCGAATTTCTCAAGGAGCGGAAAAAACAGGGGATACGGATTCCCGTGGTGATTCTGTCTTCTATCGCCGCCCGGGGCGCGGAGATAACCATGGAAGCGCTCGCTTTGGGGGCCAGCGACTTCATCCAGAAGCCTTCCGGCTCGGTGTCCGAAGACATTCATACCGTTAAAGATACCTTGACGGGGATGCTCCTCGGTTACGGCGGTCAATACCGGCGGCTCCAGGGGAAAAAGGCCCCGGTCATCCCTTTTGATCCGGTCAAAAAGTCCAGCGTCAGCGGTGTTTCACCGGGCGGTGTTTCACCAAGCGGCGATTCATTCAGCCGCCGGATAGGGTCTGTGCTGGGGACGGCGCATTCGCCGGGTCCGGCCAATCCTCCGGCGCCTATCCGCCGGCCCGGTAATATGGAAATCATCGCCTTCGGCATTTCCACCGGCGGCCCCGACGCCCTGCGGGTGGTATTCTCCAAGCTGGACGCGGACCTCAAGACGCCGGTCGTGGTGGTTCAGCACATGCCGCCGGGATTCACCAGTGAATTTGCCAAAAGCCTGGACCGTATCTGTCCGCTGACCGTTAAGGAGGCCGAGGACGGGGACGCGATTCTGCCGGGCCGAATCCTCATCGCCCAGGGGAACAAGCACCTGGAGGTGGAGCGAAAGGGCTTTTCCTCCGTGGTCCGCCTTTCGGACGCCCCGCTGGTAAGCGGCCACCGGCCTTCGGCGGATGTGCTCTTTGCCTCGGTAGCCGTTACCTACACCAACCACGCGCTGGGGGTGATTATGACGGGCATGGGGCGGGACGGCGCTCAACAGTTGGGAACCATCTTCAAGGAAGGGGGCGTAACTTTGGGCCAGGACGAGCCGAGTTCGGTGGTGTACGGTATGCCCCGCGTCGCCTATGAAATGGGGCACGTGATGGAGCAGGTGCCCCTGGACAGGATGGCAAGCCGTATCTGTGCTATCGCCAAAACCAGCCGTTAGAGGGCCGGGGGTAAGGGGCGGCGCTCCCTGACCCGGTTACAACAAACGGCGCAGATTCAATATGGAGACAGCCATGAAAGATCCGGTAACATTGGCGTATATCAATATGTACGGGATACTGGGCGCATTGTGCGATCTCTGCGGGCTTTCCCCGGAGGCGAAGGCCCTTGCCGTTGACGAAAGCCTGCCGGGGAAAAAGCCCCTGCGCTTAGGTCTTGCGGTAAAGGGCGGCCCTGCCATGACGCTGGCCTTTGGGGGCGGGAACTGCGCGGCGGAAGACGGCACGGAACGCTGCGATATTAAGCTGCCCTTTGGGGACTGCGGAAAATTCAACGGCCTGATTGACGGCACGGTAACGCCGTTTCCCAGCAAGGGTTTTACCAGGCTCACATTCCTCACGGGGAATTTTGTCCGCCTGACTAAAATACTGGAAGGCTATTTGCGCCCTGAACCGGACGCGCTCAAGGATGAAGCGTTTTTTACCGCCAGCA
>JAITHH010000020.1 GCA_031280065.1 Treponema sp.
GCCCTGGTAGCGATGTACTGGGGAATGTTGAATTCCCGCAAGAGGCCGTCTTTATCGCTGTCTTCGTAGAGTGCGGTTAAAGTAAACCCCGCTTGTAATTGCCCGCCGATCTGTTCTTCCAGCGTATGACTGAATTGAATTCCGTCCGCGTCTTTATCCAGCTTTTCGTAAAGCCGCCGGTCTTTGAGCGGGTTAAACGGTAAGCGGTTCACCACCGTCAAAGGCCCCTTATAGATATCCTCAAAGAGGAAATTCACGCCGTTGTCCATTCCCGCCAATAACACCCCGCCGGGTTTGAGTACGCGGTAGCACTCATTCCATACATGGAAGACATCTTCGACATAACAATTCGACACCGGATGGAATACCAGGTCAAAGCAGGCGTCCGCAAAGGGCAGACGGCGGGTCATGTCCGCCTTGATGATGTCTATCGCATAGCCTTCCCGTTCCGCCACCAGCCGTTCATTGGCCAACTGCATATCGGAGTAATCAAGTACCGTACAGCGCACGCCCTGGGCGGCGAATACCGGCATCTGCTGACCGCCGCCGGCTGCCAGGCCCAAAACCGCCTTGCCCTGCAAAGGCAGAGGAAACCAGGATTTGGGTACTGGTTTCACCGCAGTCAAAACCACATCCCATTCGCCGTTTTGCGCTTGTACATAGGCTTCGTGGCTGATAGGAATTCCCCAGGTCCAGCCGTTCTTAACCCAGCCGTCTATGGTCCGGGCGTTTACCTCGGTGTAGTATTCCATTCGCCCTGTACCCTCCGGTGTCAGCAACTTAAGAAAGTTAAAGGGGGGCACGCCCCCCTCGTTCCGAACCCTCCGGGTTCTCCACTACCCCCCCTGCGGGGGTTCCACCCCCGCAACGCCCCCGCCGGGGGGCCCAGGCCCCCCGGTCCCCCCTCCTTAAGTTGTTGACAGTAGTATCCAGCCCCCCGCTAACCTTGAACCGCCGCGCTCCGAGCCCTGGAACCGGACGAAATATCATCCACGGTTTTCGTTTCCTCGCCCAGCACAAAACGGCGGTAGTCCCGTTCACGGCGCTCTTTCAGTTTGTCCAGAATCTTCCGCTCGCGGGAGGCTTCCACATACAAACGCCGGGCTTCCTCCACCTTGAGTTCCGCCTGAGCCGCTTCCTTTATAAGCCGCTCTTTATCGGCGTCCAAACGCTGAATGTAACGGTCAGATGACACCATATCCGGGACGCCGAACCCATGCGCATAACGGCTGGACGCCGCCCGGAGCCGCTCCGCCGCCAGCGCGCTGATCCGGCCTTCAAGCAGGGTCAGCGCGCCCACCGCGCGGCCCAGTTCAATCTCCGCTTCCCGTTCTTTATGAGCGCGGATTGCAAGCAGCTTCTCCAGTTCAAAATGAAAGCGTTTCAACGCCCCGCCGCCCCGCTTTCAGGCGCAGACCGGTACGGCGAGGCTTCCTCCGGGGGAATCGCCATGCCGGTTATCGCCGTCATAGCCGCCAAGGTCTCCGCTAAACCGGAACGTTCGTCCACCTCCTGAACCAGGAAGGATTCAATCGCGTCCCGCTTGGCAATCGCCTCGTCAATGGAAGGGCTGGAGCCCGCATGATACGCGCCCACGTCGATCAAGTCGGCGGCTTCCGCGTAAACAGCCATGAGTCTGCGGATAGCGCCCGCCGCCTTGGCAGTAACCGGCCCTGAAATCACCGGCATAAGCCGGGAAATACTGCCCAGCACATCAATGGCCGGATAATGGTAAGCCTGGGCCAGCCGGCGGGAAAGGACGATATGGCCGTCCAGAATGCCCCGAACCGCGTCAGACACCGGCTCGTCCAGGTCGTCGCCGTCCACCAGAATCGTGTAGAACCCCGTAATCGTGCCCCGTTCCGATGTGCCGCAACGTTCCAAGAGCTTGGGCATGGAATCAAAGACGCTGGGAGTATAGCCGCGGGTCGCCGGCGGCTCACCGGCGGCAAGCCCTATCTCCCGCTGGGCGCGGGCAAAGCGGGTTACCGAATCAAAGAGGAGCATCACGTCCTTGCCCATATCCCGGAAGTACTCGGCCACCGCAGTGGCCACGTATGCCCCCCGCAGGCGGGCCAAGGGGGGCGCGTTGGAGGGGGCCACGATTACCACGCTCCGCTGTAAGCCCTCGCGCCCCAGATCGTTCTCGATGAATTCATTTACCTCGCGGCCCCGTTCCCCGATGAGCGCCACCACGTTCACGTCGGCGTTGGTATTCCGGGCGATCATCCCCAGGAGGGTGGACTTCCCAACCCCGGAACCGGCGAATATCCCCAGGCGCTGCCCCCGGCCCGCGGCGAGCAGCCCGTCAATGGCCCGCACCCCCGTGGCAATCCGCTGGGTGATGCGCCGCCGCCGGAGCGGATCAGGCGGGCTGGCCAAGGCGGGGTAGCGGACAGCCGCCCCCAAATCGCCTTTGCCGTCGCTGGGCCTGCCCATTGCGTCCAGTACCCGGCCCAAAAGCCGGGGGGAAACCGGCACTTCCAGGCAGCTCCCCGAAGCGACCACCCGGTTACCGGCCTCGATCCCGCCGGTTTCCTCGTACGCCATGAGTTGGACGGTTCCATCCCGGAGCCCGACGACTTCCGCGGGAATGATCCGGTTTCCCCGGACCGCCTCAATGCGGCAGACCTCCCCGATGACGGCGGCGGGCCCCTTGCTTTCAATTAGAAGCCCCTGCGCCTTTGAGACCCGGCCCACACATTTTATAGGATCGATCCTCGCGGCGGTATCGAGATATTTCTTAATCACCCGCTTAACCGCGGCGTCATCTTTGACCATTTAGGTTCGCCCCGCTTCGTTTTCCTTTGCCGGGGGAGCGGCGGGAGGGGGCTTTGCCCTGCCCTTGAGCGGGGACATTTCCAGAATTTTGCTTTCCAGTTCCGCAAGCTGGCTGGAAATACGGGCGTCGATTTCTCCAAAGTCGGTCTCGATGATGCAGCCGCCCTGATCAACGGAAGAATCTTCGATTACTTGGAGGCCCTTGGCCCCTTCAACCAGTTGAATAAAGTCCTTGATGTGCTCGGTGGTGAGTTTTACATCCGCCAGATTCACCCGGATAAGGATGTTACCCCGGCCTTTTACCTTGCGCAGGGCCTGGGCCACATTGGAAACCACCACGGTCTTCTGGTTTTCTGAGATCGTCTTGATAACCTTCCGGGAGATGAGCAGCGCCAGATCGATGATCTGCTGCTCGGTTTCCGCGAGGATTTCCGCCCGTTTGTCCTGGGCCCGTTCCAGCACCACTTGGGTACGCTGAATGAGCCGCGCAACCTCCTCCCGGCCCTCCTGGTAGCCCGCTTCCCTCCCCGCTTCTCTGCCCTGAACTTCCGCTTCCTGGAGGCTCCGCTCACGGGCGGCCTGGGACGCGCTGTCCATGTCCGCAGCCTTCCGCTGGGCTTCCGCGAGAATCCGCTCCGCCTCGTCCTCTGCGGCGCGGCGCTGGGACTGGGCCTCGTCGGTACGGCGCTTTACCTCCCGGAAAGCGGTCTCCTCCGCTTCCTTGATGATGCTGTCAGCTTCGGCCTTGGCGGAACGGATCAGCGCCTCCCGTTCGATGTCCCACTGGCTTTTAAAGAGTTCCGCCTCCCGCCGCAATTCATCCGCGGTGGGCCCGCAGAATTCGTCTACGCCCTCGATTTCCGCCGGTTCTTCAGGCAGGAGCGTCAGGTGGGCCGATTCGGGATAGGCGTTCGGAGGCTCCAGGAGTACGCTTTGATTGATAATAGTGATCTCGCCGGGCCTGAAAACCGCTTTTGCCATACCTACACCACCATCTCATCTTCACCGGCCCGGGCCACCACGATCTCTCCGGTGTCCTCAAGGTGCCTGATGATAGACACGATCTTCTGCTGGGCTTCCTCCACATCCTTGAGCCGGACCGGTCCCATGTACTCCATATCCTCTTTGAGCATACCCGCAGCGCGTTTACTCATATTGCGGAATATTTTGTCCTGAACCTCGGTGTCAACGGACTTGAGCGCCTTGGCCAGCTCCTGGGAATCCACTTCCCGCATGACCTTTTGGATGGCCCGGTCGTCCAGCATGACAATATCTTCGAAGACGAACATCCGTTTCTTGATCTCTTCGGCAAGTTCGGGGTCCTCATCCTCCAACTGTTCGATGATCTGCTTCTCTGAGGCGCGGTCAACCATGTTGAGTATCTCCACGATGCTCTCCACGCCGCCGGCGGTGGTGTAATCTTCGCTGGACAGGGTGGAAAGCTTTTTCTCCAGCACCCGCTCAACCTCCCGGAGTACTTCCGGGCTGGTGCGGTCCATGCTGGCGATCCGCCGGGCCACATCGCTCTGCACCTCGTGGGGGAGGTTTTGCAGGATCACCGACGCCTTGTTCGGCTCCAGGTAGGCCAGGATCAGGGCGATAGTCTGGGGATGTTCCTGCTGGATGAAGTTCAGCAGGTGGGCCGGATCGGTGCGTCGGATAAAGTCAAAGGGCCGCACCTGGAGGCTTGAAGTCAAGCGGTTGATGATGTCGATAGCCTTCTGGCTGCCCACGGATTTCTCCAGCAGTTCCCGTGCGTAATCGATGCCGCCCATGGTGATGAACTGGTTAGCCATCATCATTTCCTGGAATTCCCCCAGGATCGCGTCTTTTTGTTCCGGTTCTACGGTTTCCAGCCGGGCTATCTCAAAGGTAAGCGTCTCAATTTCATCTTCCCGCAGGAATTTAAATATCTCCGAGGAAATTTCCGAGCCGATGCTGACCAGAAATATGGCCGCCTTCTGCCTGCCAGAGAATTCCTTGGCTCCTTTCTTTTTGGCCCCCCCGCCCGCAGATTGGGTAGCCCCCGCTCCTGCCGTCTGCGCCATATTTTATTCCTCCAAAAGCCACGTTCTGATAAGCTGGGCCACATCTCCCGGATGTTCTTTCGCCATACTGACGGCGTTATCCAGGAGTTCCATCCGCTTCCGCTCTTCCACAGACATGGAAACTTCCACGCCCTCGTTTTCGGCATCCATGAGGACGCTTTCCCGCATCGCCTGCTGCTGCCGGGACAGCTCTTCTTCCCGCATCCGCCGCCGGCGCTCCATCTCACGGCGGATTATTCTAAAGACCACAAAGCCCGCCAAGAGCGCCGCCAGCCCGCCGATACCGAGGAGCACTATCAAACGGAACTGCTGCTCCCGGAAGAAGACCGCGTCTTCCGCGGCAAACTGCCTGGTCCGGTCAAAGGGAATATTCTGCACCGTTACCGAATCCCCCCGCGCCGCGCTGTAGCCGACCGCGCCCTGTATCAGCGCCTGGACGCTTCTGAGCTCCTCCGGCGCGAGAGGCTCATATTCCCGCTCGATGCCGCCGCCGGGCTTCTGAACGGGCTCCCCCTTTTCGTCGTACTTTATCTTCCATCTCCCGTCAATGTTGACCGAAACCGTTACCCGTTTCATACCGGAAGCGCTCTGCACTTCATGAATAACCTGCTCGTTGAGTTCGTTATTCACCGTCTGGGTCTGCTGCTCTACCTTGCCGTAGAGATTATCCGCATCCCGCATCACCGGCGGCGTCTGCCCTTCCACTCCGGCGGGGCCTTCGGGGATAAGGCCGGAGCCCTCCCACTTGGTCGTCGAGGTGGACTGGGAACGGGGGAGGGTCTGAACCATCTGGCTGTCGTCATAGGACAAACCCGGCGTCCGTTCTTTGAGGATGATGGGGCCGTATTCTTTCTTTTCAACGGTCCGCTGGGACATATCCATATCGATTTTAATCATCAGGTCCCGCACCCGGTCATCACTAAAGATGGATTGCAGGAGCTTTAAAACCTGGGCCCGGTACGTGGCCTCCTGCTGGCGCACCAGTTTGGTTTCCTGCTCGATTCCTTTCAGCCGGTCCCACTCGGCCATGCCCGCAAAGTCGTTGAGTACCAGCCCGTTCTGATCGGTAATGACGATGTTTTCATCCTGGAGACCCGGGGTGGCGAACTTGATGAGTTTCTGAATCCCCTCGATTTTCTTCCGGTTCGCGGTAATATCGCTGCCGGGCTTGGGGACCAGCATCACGCTGGCGGAAACCGGCTCCTGCTCTGACGCGAACAGGGCTTTGGGAGGCACCACGATGATCACCTCGGCATTGTCCACGTCGTCCAGGGACTTGATATGGTCCGTTATCATCTGCCGGTTGGCCCGCTGGAGGTTCACATTCCGCTCAAAGTCGGTGAGGGTCCAGCGCTCCCGGTCGAAGATGCTCCAGGGGTCGGTGTTGGCGGGGATAAGGTCTTCCCGGATCAGGATGGCCCGCATACGCCGGGCGGTCATCTCATCGCTGACCATCACGATGTTATTCGGAGTAACGGAAGTTCTGATTCCCTCCGCGTTGATCCGCGTAACGATCCGGTCCAAGTCCATCTCGTCCCGGATCGGCGCGTCAATTACCGGCGCCATTGCCGGGGTCGAAGAGACCGACACCATCGCAATAACGCCGATGATTACCGCCGCGATTATCCCAAAGAGAATCAGTTTCTGTATTAAAGACCACTTCCCCCAAAGCGTCTTGATCTGCGCCGCCATTTTTTTAATGAAGCCGTTCATATCCCCCCTCCCAACTATCTTCTGAACGAGCGCCGGGATTTCCCCTGCGCACTTCTTCGCTCCTTTCCTATCTCAAATTAATCAAATCCCTCCAGCCCTGAACAATACGGTTCAGCACCGTCCTGGTAATATTAAGCGACATCGACGCCTTGGCTTGGGCGATGGTTATGTCATGGGCGTCTACCGAACCGGGATCGGTGATAGCCGCCTGAACCATCTGAGCCGCGGACTGCTGGGCCCCGCTCACCTTGTCCAGGGCCCGCAGCATGGCGTCCTCAAACCCGCCGGCCCGCAGTACCGCGTCCGCCCCGGTCTTCTTCTCCAGTTCCATGACAGCCGCGCCGGAACTATCCTGGTAATTGCGGAACGCATAAGGCCCCTTCTGAGGAACCATGTGCCGCGCATGGGTAATGGTCAGGGGAACCTTGTCCCCGCTCACCAGTTCCGGTTTATAGATGGTCATCCCCTCGCCCCCTCAGCTCCCTCGCTACCGGCTGCCAATATCCAGCGCCTTGATGAACATCGACTTGGAACCGTCAATAATGGCGGCGTTAGCCTCGTATGCGCGGGAGGCGGCGATCATATCCACCATTTCGGTAACAATATCCACGTTGGGCATTTCCACATACCCGGCACGGGGCCCGGTTTTGATGGCGTCAGGATGGGTCGGATCGTATACCAGGCGCAGTTCTTTGGCATGGTCCTTCTGCACCTCCACGACCCGCACCCCTTTGCCGCCGCCATCATCCAGCATATCGGGCAGAAAAGGGGAACGCCAGAAGGGCTGCTCGGCGCGGGGCCGCAGCACGACGCGGCTCCTCCTAAAAGGGCCCCCCTCGGCGGTGCGCGTGGTTGAAGCGTTGGCAATGTTGTCGGCAATCACGTCAGAACGGAGCCGTTCAGCGCTCATCCCCGTGGCCGCGATGTTAATCGAACCAAAAAGTCCCATATCCTACCCTACCTTAAAACCAGGTTTACCTGGCTGAACTCAAATGTCGCGGCCTGGGCCATGAGCGTATACATCATCTGGTTTTCCAAGCCCAGCATGATCTCCTGCTCCGGGTCCACGTTATTCCCGTTATTCCGGGACGTACTGGCATAATCGAGGACCCGCCGGGGCAGAACCTCACGGTAATCCCGCTCCCGCCAGTTGGGGATATGCTTGGAATCGGTCAAGGTCAATTCCAGCACGGGACGCTGTTTTTCCGTTTCCAAGGCCCGCTTTAATTCGCTCTCAAAGGCTACCTCCGAGCGTTTGAAGTTCGGCACCTGAGAGTTGGCCAGATTGTTAGCGATCACATCCCGGCGTACCATGTTCGCGTCCATGGCCCGGTGCAGCAGATCAACGGTCTTTGAAAACGTCGTCATGACCTTCCTCTTTTCCCCTCCCCCTCATACTTTTATCGGCAGATTCTCCCGTTATATTAAGAAGAATATGGGAAGCCCCCATACTCCCGCCGCCCCGCCGCGCTGTTTACAGGATATAGCGCCCCAAATCCTGATCGGCGGCGACGCCGCTGAGTTTCTGGTCAACGTAGTCCTCGGTAATGGACACGTCCGTGGGGGCGACATCCGGCGCTTCAAAGGAAAGCTCCTCCAAAAGGGTCTCCATGATCGTATGCAGCCGCCGGGCGCCGATGTTTTCCAGCCGGGAATTCACCTCCGAGGCCAGCGCCGCCAGCTTTTCCACGGCCCCGGAGGTAAATTCGATATTCACCCCTTCGGTGGCCAGCAGCGCGGTGTACTGTTTGATCAGGGCGTTCTTGGGCTCGGTGAGAATACGCAGGAATTCATCCTTGCCCAGGGACTCAAGCTCCACCCGCAGGGGAAAGCGCCCCTGGAGTTCGGGGATCAGGTCGGAGGGCTTACTGACGTTGAAGGCCCCGGCGGCCACAAAGAGGATGTGATCGGTGTTCACCGGCCCCCACTTGGTGTTCACTGCGGCTCCCTCCACGATGGGCAGAATGTCCCGCTGAACCCCTTCGCGGGATACGTCCGGGCCGCCCCCCCGCTCGCCCTTGACGGCGATCTTGTCGATCTCGTCGATAAAGACGATGCCCGTCTCTTCCACGCGCTGGCGGGCCTCGTCGCTGACCCGGTCCCGGTCGATCAGCTTCTCCGACTCCTCGGCGATGAGTATCTCCCGCGCACGGCTTACGGTAACGAGCTTCTTCTTCTTGCCCCCCCCGAACAGGCCCGCGATCCCCGACAGGCTCGTTTCCAGTTCTTCCATGCCCCCGCCCATCATCTCAAACGCCGGAAACTGAGGGGCCTGGTTCACCGTAATCTCGACCATCCGGTCTTCCAGCTTGCCCTCCCGGAGCATGGCCCGGAACTTTTCGCGGGTATGGGAAGCCTTGCCGGGGTCCCGGTCTTTGTCCTCGGTCTGCGCTTCGGGTTCCGCCCCGCCCGCCTCCTCGCCGCGCTCCGCCGCCTGCCCGCGTCCGATGGGAATGCCCACCTGAATGGCGGTGATGCCCGGCCCCCCGGCCCCATTGGGGTTAAGGGAGAAGGTTCCCACCGGGCGCACCACGGCTCCGTTCTGGGCGCTCTCCTTGGGCTTCTTGCCCGTGCCGGGGAGGAGCAGGTCCAGCAGGGCTTCCTCGGCCCGCTTTTCCGCCTCGGCGGTAACCGACTCCTGCATCTCCTGCTTCACCATCTGAAAACCCGCAGCCATGAGGTCGCGGATCATGGACTCCACGTCCCGGCCCACATAGCCCACCTCGGTGTACTTGGTGGCCTCCACCTTGATAAAAGGCGAACCCGCCATCCGGGCGAGGCGGCGGGCGATCTCGGTCTTGCCCACGCCGGTGGGGCCTATCATGAGGATGTTCTTGGGGGCGATGTCCTCCCGCATCTCCGGGTCGATCTTCAGCCGGCGGATGCGGTTCCGCAGGGCCACGGCCACCGCCCGCTTGGCCTTCTTCTGCCCGACGATATATTTGTCCAGCTCCGCCACGATCTCGCGGGGGGTAAAGCGGTCTAAATTCCGCTCATGCGTCTTGGTCTTTCTTTCGCTCATCACGCAAGCTCCTCCAGGGTAATGTTTTCGTTAGTATAGATGCAGATTTCACCGGCGATACGCAGGCTCTTTTCGGCGATTTCCGCCGCGGAAAGGCCGCTCTCCTGGAGCAGCGCCAGGGCCGCGGCGTAGGCGTAGCTGCCCCCGGAGCCGATAGCCAGGGCATCCCCGGCGGGCTCCACCACATCGCCGTTGCCGGAGATGAGCAGGACTTTGGTCCGGTCCGCCGCCAGCAGCGTGGCCTCAAGCCGTCTGAGGGACCGGTCGGTCCGCCATTCGGTGGCCAGTTCAACCGCGGCCCTGGTCAGATCCCCCGAATACTCCTTGAGTTTGCCCTCAAAGCGATCAAAGAGGGTAAAGGCGTCCGCGGTGGCTCCGGCAAAGCCGCAGAGCACCTTACCGTCCAACAGCCGCCTGACCTTGCGGGCGTTGTTTTTCAGCACTGTTTCTCCATAAGTTACCTGACCGTCTCCGGCCATCGCAACCTTGCCGTCCCTGCGTACCGCCAAAACCGTGGTACTCCGAATCCTGTTCATACCCTATTCCTTTGCCTTTTCCTTCCGGCTTTTCTTCCGTTCCCGCGAACCGTGGGGGTGGGCCTCGGCATAGACCCGTTTGAGCCCTTCGATATTTACATGGGTATAGCGCTGGGTGGTTGAAAGGCTGGCGTGCCCCAAGAGTTCCTGCACAACCCGGACATCGCAGCCGGAATTCAGCAGGTGCGTGGCGAAGCTGTGCCGCAGCGCGTGGGGATGCACGTTCTTCCGCAGTCCCGAACATTGGGCGTAGCGGCTGATGATCCACCGCAGGCCCGGCACGGAAAGCCCTCTGCCCCGGCGGTTGATAAAGAGCTTATCCGTTGGCCGCTCCGGGGGAATATGCTCCCCCCGGACAGCAAGCCAGTATGCCAGCGCCTTCCGCGCCTCCTCGGAAAAAAAAACGGCGCGTTCCTTGTTCCCCTTGCCGATTATCCGCGCCCCGCCGAAATCCCGCTCCAGAGAACCGAGCGTTAAGGCGGCGGTCTCGGAAATCCGCAGCCCCCCGGAATACATGAGGAGGATCAGGGCCTTGTCCCGCTCCGGCCAGAGTATCCCCTCGGTTTCGGGCAGTTCCGCGAAATCCGCCATCTCCCCTTCCCAGAGGAACACCGGCAGGCTTTTGGGCGCTTTGAGATTCCGCAGGGCGCAGGCGGGATTATCGGCGCGCAGTTCCATGCGCACCAGCCAGCGGAAGAAACCCCGCACCGACGAGAGGCTCCGGTTCACGCTGACCGGGGCGCGGCCCAAAGCCCCCAGCGAAGCGACGAAGCCCTGCACGTCCCGGGGAGTGGCTGCGGAGGGTTCTTCGATCCGCCCCGCGCAGTAGGCGGCGAAATCCGCCAGGTCCTTCCCATAGGCCGCCAGGGTCGAGGGCGAGACCCCCCGGACCGCGGCGAGGTAATCCAGATACTCTTTGATCCGATCCGCGGGTTCGGGCCGGTTGTCATACATCGGGAAGGGCCTCCGCATCCTCTGAATGGAGGTAGTCGCAGTCCGGGTTGATGCAGGCCTTGCGGGAACCGTTTTTCTTGTCGTACTTCTCCACCATGAAGTGCCCGCACTTGGGGCAGTCCTGGCTGAGGGGCTTAAAGTGGCTGATAAAATCACACGCGGGGTAGTTGGCGCAGCCGTAGAATTCCTTGCCCCGGCCCTTGGTTTTCCGGGCCACGATGTCTCCCCCGCAGCGGGGGCACGTGGCAAGGGGAATGGAGCGGGTATTCCGGCATTCGGGGAAGCCCGAACAGGCGAGGAAAAAACCGTAGCGGCCCAGTTTTTTCAGCATGGGCTTGCCGCATTTCTCGCACACATAGCTGGTTGTTTCGTCCAAAGTACCCTTAAAGGACTCCAGGGTCTTTCCCACCTCGTCAACGAGGTCCTTGAAGGGATCGTAGAATTCGCGGATCATGTCCGGCCAGCGGAGCTGGCTCTCCTCCACGGCGTCGAGTTTGTTTTCCATTGACGCGGTAAAGGCCGCATCCACCACATGGGGGAAATACTCCACCAGCATATCCCAGATCATCCTTCCAAGCAGGGTGGGAACCAGTTGGCGGTTGGAGCGGGTAACGTAGTAGCGGTCCAGGAGTACGGAGATGATGGGAGCGTAGGTAGAGGGGCGGCCAATGCCCTTTTCCTCCAAGGTCTTGACGATGGAGGCGTCGGTGTAGCGGGCCGGCCCCTGGGTGAAGTGCTGCTCCGGGTGAAAACTCTCGATATGGACGCGGTCGCCTATCTTCAAGACCGGGTAGGAATTCCCCTTCTCCTCTTTGGAGGCCAAGAGCTTCATTACCTTATAGAAGCCCTTTTCGATGATCTTGGTTCCCGCGATACGGAATATCCCCTCTCCGGCCTGGATGTCCGTGCTGACGGTCCTGGTCTTGGCGCTGTTCATCTGGCTGGACACAAAGCGCTCCCAGATGATCGTGTAGAGCCGTAACTGATCCTTGCCGAGGTATTCTTTCACGTCCTCCGGGGTGTAGGTAACGTAGGTGGGCCGTATGGCTTCGTGGGCGTCCTGGGCCTTCTTGCCCGGGGCGTATTCCACGGCCCGCTCGGGCAGATCATCGGGGTACTGCTTGCCTATCCAGGCGCGTACTTCGTCCAGCGCGACTTGAGAGATACGCACCGAGTCGGTACGCATATAGGTGATAAGCCCCACCCGCGAATTGCCGATGTTCACCCCCTCGTAGAGCTGCTGGGCGACCTGCATGGTTTTCTTGCTGGTAAAACCCAGCCGGTTCGCCGAAATCTGCTGAAGCTGAGAGGTGGTAAAGGGGGGCTTGGGCCGCACGGTTTTCTCGGTTTCCCGAATGTCAGCCACGGTACATTCGGCCCCGGCGAGCGCGTCCTTGATCGCGCTGACCTCCGCCTCGGTATGCAGTTCCGGTTTCAGCCCCTTCCACGAGACCAGTTGGGCGGTAAACAGGGTTCTTCCCACCTTAAAGTCCGCGTCCAGCGTCCAGTATTCTTCCGGGATGAATGACTCGACTTCCTTTTCGCGCTCGCAGATGAGGCGCAGGGCCACGGACTGAACCCGGCCCGCGGAAAGCCCGTTCTTGACTTTCTTCCACAGGAGCGGGGAAAGGTTATACCCGACCAGGCGGTCCAGGACCCGCCGGGCTTTTTGGGCGTTGACCTTTGCCTCATCGATGCCGGAGGGCTTGGCCACCGCTTCTCTGATGGCCATCGGGGTAATCTCGTTAAAGCTGATCCGCTGGATGGGAATCTCGCCGGTCTTGGCGGCGATGGCGTTTTTCAAGTGCCAGGCGATAGCCTCCCCTTCACGGTCATTATCACTGGCCAGGAGGACCGTTCCGGCCTTTTTCGCGTCCCCCTGCAATTCCTTGAGGAGCTTTGCCCTGCCCCGGACGGTGATATACTCAGGCTCAAACTGATCTTCGATTTTGACGCCCATCCGCGATTTCGGCAGATCGATCAGGTGCCCCATTGACGCCTTTACTGAATAGCCGGACCCCAGGTATTTCTCGATGGTCTTTGCCTTGGCGGGGGATTCCACAATAACCAGTATCTTCTTGTCTGCGGCTTTCTTTGCCGGGGGCTTTTTTCCCGGTTCTTTCTTCTTTTCGGTTTTGACCGCCATAGTGCTCCTCATCAATACGCCGGAATAGTATCACGTGTTTCACCCTTTACCGCAATACCCCATTCGGCCAGAATATCCTCCCCGCCGGAGATGACCGGCGCGCCCTCGCGGGCCAGGTTCCGGCAGCCTTCCCCCAGCGGAGAATTGACGCCCGCGGCGGACACCCAGAGGTCCCGGCCCTGCTCCAGGGCGAAGCGGGCGGTGATCAGGGCCCCGGACTCGGCGGGGGCTTCCACCAGGAGCGTACCCCGCGCAAGCCCGGAGATGATGCGGTTGCGGGCGGGAAAATGCCATTTGCGCGCCGGCGTACCCGGCGGATATTCACTCACCAGGACGCCCCCGTTTTCCAGGATGCGCCGGGCCAGGCCCCGGTTCGAAGCCGGGTATACCCAATCCAGCCCCGATCCCAGCACCGCCACGGTGGGCGCTCCCCCCTCCACGCTGCCCCGGTGGGCCAGGGCGTCGATCCCCAGGGCCAGGCCCGACACTACCGGGATTCCTCCCCGCGCCAGGGTCCTCCCGGCGGAATAGGCGCAGGAGGCGGCCAATCCCGACGGTTTCCGGGTCCCCACCACCGCGGCCATGCGCTGGTCCCCGCCAGGCAGCGAGCCCCGGTAGAACAGCACCGCCGGGGGATCGTAGATCTCCCGCAGCAGGGGCGGATAGGCTGCTTCCGTGTATGAAACATAGCTGATTCCCCTCGCACGGGATGCCCCGGCATCCTGTTCAGCTTGGGAGCGGACTTCTTCCATTATCCAGGCGTATCTATCGAGCCGCCGCTGGATATGCGCTTCAATATCGGGCTTGGAAAGGGGCGTAATGTCAGACTCGCGGTTAAAGAGCGCGCAGAGCCGGACCCGCTCCGCCGCCCGCAGCCCGGGAATCCGGGCGATGATCAAATCCAGGAGGCCCCGGTCATCCATAGTACTGTTCCATGATGATACGCTTATTCTGCTCCGCTTCGTTCCGCCTGGTTTTATCCTTGGCCGTGGAGATGATGCGGTCGTACATATCCATCGCCGCCTCGTAATCCTCCAGCATCACGTAGGCCCGGGCCAGGACGAACATACCGTCTATGTCGCTTGGCCGCAGTTCCAAGAGACGGCGAAGGTGGGGCACGGCGCTGGCGGGCTGTTCCAGCTCAAAGACGTAGAGCACTCCCAGGCCGTACAGGGGCCGCGTGTACTGGGCGTCCATCTTGATCGCGTTGAGGTACGCGGATTCGGCCAAGGCGTAGTAGCGGGTGCCGCTCCCGCTGTTCCCGTCAAAATCCAGGGCGGACTTGGCGGTCATCGCGGCGGAAACGCCGGTCAGGTACTGCAAGGTTGGATCCTCCGGGTTGTAGGCGATGCCCCGTTCCAGGGCGGCCAGGGCTTCGCGGTGGAGTTTCTTGTCCTGGAGCCTGGTGGCCAGTATCTTCCAATACGAGCCGGCCTTGTCCGCGTCCTGGAGATAGCTCTCCATCCGCTGTTCATACACGCCGATGGCCTTTTTCAGTTCATCGACTGACGTTGGTATCGCGTTGCTGCTTACCTGGGCGATGCGCTTTGCCAGCGCTGCGCGTCTGCCTTCCCGCTGAATACCGGTAATAACCGCCACAGTCGCGGCAATGAGCACGATAACGATAAGCCCGCCGGCAACTTCTTTCTTGATTTTCATCCTCTTACCTCAGGAGCCGCCGGTTCCGCCGGAGCCTCCCCTTTCCGGGTTCCCAGCTTCGGCATAAACCGCCGGTATTGTTCACGCAGCATCGACACGTCCACGTGGGTATATATTTGCGTCGTGGCCAGGTCAGCGTGGCCCAAAAGTTCCTGCACGGAACGGAGATCCGCGCCGCCTGCCAGGAGTTCGGTGGCAAAACTGTGCCGCAGACTGTGCAGGCGGGAACTCATCCCCAGCCGGGCCGTGAGCGCGGCGTAATTCTTCCATATTCCTTTTCGGGAAAGCCGCCTGCCGCTTCGCCCGATGAACAGGGCCTGGCCCCTGCGGGCCCCGGCCAGGGCCGGGCGGGATTCATCAAGGTAGCGCTTGAGCCACTTGCCCGCTTCCCCGCCGAATACCACCAGCCGCTCCTTGCTCCCCTTCCCCCGCACCCGGGCGACGCCCTCGGTAAAAAATATATCTTCCGCGTTCAGGGCGGCGGCCTCGGATACCCGCAGCCCCGCCGAGTAGAGCAGTTCGAAGATGGCCCGGTCCCGAATCCCCCTCGGCGTTTGGGTATCAACGCTGTCCAGCATCTCCTCCACCTGATCGCGGGAATGAACCGCCGGCAGCCGGAACGCCTGCCGGGGAATCTCCAGGAGGTCAGCGGGATTATCATCCCGCAGCCCCTCCTCGACCATGTAGCGGAAAAAAGAGCGGAGTACGGAGATCACCTTGGCCGCCGAGCGGGAGCCGATGCCCTCGCCGGAGCGGCGGAATTCCAGATACCGTGCCAGAACAATGCCGTCAGCCGCACCGGGCGCGATGTCTTCTTCAACAAGCCACTCCAGAAAACGGCGCGCCTCCCGCCCGTAGGTATCCACGGTAAGCAGGGCGCGGCGTTCCAGGGCCATCAGACGGTCATGGTAGGCTTCATAGAGCGGCGGCGCTCCCATGAACTAATAGCCCCTCCCGCCTGAGGCGCTGTTTTTTTCCGGCGGATCTATATCAATACTATATTTCTTTTTTCGGAGCACCGTTGGCGTTTCCAGATCACCGTCCCGGAACTGGCGGGGGGGCAGCCCTTCGCCGGAACTTTTCGTATGATCTTTAAATTTCTCCCATTCCTGATAATCGATAAAATCGGTCCTGCCCGGCTTGCTCTTCTCCGGCTTCTGCTCGTCCCGTTTCAGCCGGGATGTCTGGCTCAAGAACCCGGTGGCGATTACCGTTACGTGGAGTTTATCTCCCAAGGAGGCGTCCACGGAACTGCCGATGATGACCAGAGCTTCGGGGTCGGCCTTTTTGGTAATATAGCTGACCACATCCTGGTATTCTATCAAGCCCACATCTTCCCCGCCTGAGACGTTGACCAGGATATGCTTGGCCCCGTCGATGGCGCAGTCTTCCAAAAGGGGGTTCTCGATGGCGGCGGCGGCGGCGTCTTCGGCCCGGTTGTCCCCTTCGCCGACTCCCACCCCCAAAATGGCGTCTCCCATATCCTGCATCGTGGTCTTAACATCCGCAAAGTCAATGTTGATTGTCCCCCGCGTGGTGATGAGGTCCGCAATCCCCTGCACTCCCTGGCGGAGCACGTCATCGGCCTTGATAAACGCGTCTATGATCGAAGTCCGCCGGTCGATGATGTTCATCAGGTACTCGTTGGGGATCACAATCAGAGTATCGACCACTTCCCGCATCTTGGCGATCCCCTCTTCGGCGATATTCATTTTACTGCGGCCCTCAAAACCGAAGGGCTTGGTTACCACGCCCACGGTTAGGGCCCCGCGCCCGCGGGCGATCTGGGCGATCACCGGGGCCGCGCCGGTGCCGGTGCCGCCCCCCATGCCTGCGGTAACGAACACCATGTCCGCTCCTTTGAGGGCGTTGGCGATTAGTTCCTCGTCCTCCGCCGCGGCCCGCTCCCCTACTTCCGGCCTGCACCCCGCGCCAAGGCCGCCGGTGATTTTCTTGCCGATGGCCAGGCGTTTTTCGGGCGCAGCGCTGCATTGTTCCAGCGCCTGCATGTCCGTGTTGACCGCGTAAAATTGCACGCCTTTTAATCCGCATTCGATCATCCGGTTGACCGCGTTGGAACCGCCTCCGCCGACACCGATGACTTTTATGTTCGTTGTTCCCGGCGCGGGTTCTTCCCTGACTTCAAGTCCTCGCAAACTGAATCCTTCTTCCATATATTCCCCTCCAAAACTTTTTTCTGGAAGGCCGTCGAACCAAGGGTTCGAGCCTCCCGAATTCCGCGCTAAAAAAATTCTCTCTTAATCCAACCAAACAGCTTGTCTTTCAAGGACTCCCGGCCCTTCTCCCGGACATAAGCCTCCCCTCCCCGCTCAGGGCCCTGCCGCCGCTCCCGCTCGTCCCCCTCCAAAACCAGCCCCACCGCCGTGGCGTAGATGGGGCTGCGGTACTCCTCCACCAGGCCCCCCAGCGGCAGAGGGTAGCCCACGCGCACGGGGAGCTTAAAAATATACGACGCCAGCTCCGGGGCCCCGCGCAACTGGGCCCCGCCGCCGGTCAGCACGATCCCGCCCCCCAAAGGCCGGTACAAGGCCAGCTTGTCCAAGCGATCCCGGATCATCGTAAAAATCTCCTCCATCCGGGGACGGATGATCTCCAGTATCTGGGAACGCGGTATGGGCAGGGGAGCCCTGCCGGCCACGCCGGGCACGATAATATCATCGTCCCCCTCAAGGAATTCCTCCCAGCAGCACCCCGCCTCCAGCTTGATCCGCTCGGCGGTCTCCGTGGAGATGTTCTTGATATAGGACAGATCGCGGGTAACTTCAAAGCCGCCCGCGGGGACCGTGGCAGTTGAATAGGGACTTCCCTGGGAGTACACCATCACTTCGGTGGTTCCCCCGCCCAGGTCGATGAGCGCCACCCCCAGCTCTTTTTCCTCCTCGGTCAGCACGGCCCGGCCTGCGGCCAGGGACCGAAGGATCAGATCGTTTACCTTGAAACCGGCGCGGTTCACGCACTTGACGAGGTTCTGGGCGCTGGTTACCGAGCAGGTGATGATATGCACTTCGGCCTCCAGGCGCACTCCGATCATGTCCAGGGGGTCCCGGATTCCCTTCTGGTTATCCACGATATAGGACTGGGGAATCACCTCCAGGACTTGCCGGTCCATAGGCACGGGAATCGCCCGCGCCGCCTCCAGCACCCGGGCCAGATCGTCGGGGCCTATCTCCCGCGTCTCCCGGTTCTTGCCCGTAACGGCCACCACCCCCCGGGAGTTGATCCCTTCGATATGGCTTCCCCCGATGCCGGTCCAGCAGTCGCGGATATCCTGACCGCTCATCATCTCCGCAGCCTCAACTGCCGCCGCCACGGAGCGCAGGGTGGCCTCGATGTTCACCACGCCCCCCCGGCGCATACCGGTGGACGGGCTGATTCCCACGCCCGTAATCTCCAGACCGCCCGATTCGGTGCGTTCGCCGATAACCGCGCACACCTTGGTTGTGCCGATATCAAGGCCGGCCACTAAACTTCCGCTAGCCAGAGGATGCCTCCTTTTTTATATACGACGCCGTACCGGTCCGCAGGTCAACCTCATCAACCGCGGCGCCCCGCAAGGCGAACACATCGATCATCAAAAGCATGTACCGCAGGGTATCTTCAGTCAGCTCCGATTCTAAACGGAACCGCGTCGGATAGTGAACCGGGTAGACCACCAGGTCATAACCCGCGTAGCTCTTCCAGTTGACACGTATCTCCGACACCGCGGTCAGCAGTTCAGGGGACGCGGCGTTGAGCTTCTCCAGTTGGGCGAAAAGGGCCTCAAACTGAGGGTGGAGCTTCATCCCCAGGTGGGCGCCCTCAAAATCCAGACCCGAAACCAGGGGCAGCGAAGGCAGCGCGGGCCCGTCCCTGCCGGAATTGCCTATCTTGATGATCACGCCCCGCTTATCAAAGTACACGGGCTGAAGCCTCCCCGCGACAGGCAGAAGGGACATGGCTGCGGCCCGGCGGGGTTCGAGGAATATCTGCAAGCGGTCGGGGTAGCGCTTCACCGCCTTGGCCGCCCCTATCTGGTACAGTTCCTCAAGGGCCGCTTCCACAGCGCGGGGGTCAACGGTGAGGTAGGTGGAATGGGAGCCGATACCCGCCTGGGCCAGCACCATGGCCCGGTCAATGCCGGGGATGCCGGCCACATCCACCACCGAGAAGGGCATCATCGCTTTGACGCCGAAGAGCCAGACCAGTTCCCCGGCCAGCGCGAGGATCACCACAGCAATGAGAATTTTGAGCCAGCGTTCAAGCCCCGGCGAGCGGGTCTCCCGCTCAAAGCCCTCTTCAGCCCCGGATGCCAGCGGATCTTCGACGAGCAGGTAATCGTCAGCCATCAAACGCCTCCCCCGTATGCCCGTACCGGGAAACATTGACAACCAGGCCCGCAGCCAGCAGGGTTGTGGCCAGCGAAGAGCCCCCGGCGGAAAAGAACGGCAGGGGAAGCCCGGTGGCGGGCAGCACTCCCGAAACCACGGCGATATTGACCAGGGCTTGGGAGCCTATCATCGTTACACAGCCGAAGGCCAAGAGCTGTTTGAAGGTATCGTCCGCCATGACCGCGGTCCGGTAGCCCCGGACGATGAACGTTCCGGCGAGCAGGAAAAAGAGGAGCACTCCGGCAAAGCCGAATTCTTCTACATAGGAGGCGAAGATGAAGTCCGACTGGACTTCGGGGATGCTGGCGATCTTGCGGGTACCCTGCCCGATGCCCTTACCCCAAAAGCCGCCCGATCCGATGGTGATGAGCGCCGAGCGGACTTGATAACCCGCGCCCAGGGGTTCCCATTCGGGCCAGATAAAGCTGATGAGCCGCCTCAGCCGGTGTTCTTTGCTGAAAACCAGGAGGCCCGACAGGGGAATGAGGATCACCGCAGCCCCGATGAAGTACCGTATTTTGACGCCCGCGAGGAAGAAGATCGCCAGGCTGTTGATCGCGACAAAGACGGCGGTGGAGAAGTTGTTCTGCTGGTAGATCAGCACGGAGAAGAAGACCACCACCAGCGCCGGGGGCAGGACGCCGCCGACAAACGAATGGAGCCGCTCCTGCTTCTTGTCAAAGATGTGGGCCAGGTAGAGGGGCAGGGTCAGCTTGACCAGTTCCGAGGGCTGGTAGGTATAGGGCCCTACCCGAATCCAGCGGGGGGCGCCGTTTTTCACCACGCCCACGCCGGGCACAAAGGGGAGTATGCAGAAAACCACCGCGATGATGACCAGGGGCGGAACCAGTTTCCGGACCAGGCCCATCGACACGCGGGAGCCGAGGAAGAAGAAAACCAGGCCGAGGGCGCCGAAGAAAAGCTGACGGCTGATAAAGTAGTAGCTGTCGTTGGTCCATCGACCGGCAAAGGCGTAGGAGGCGGAGTAGAGGGTTACCAGGCCCACGCCGGTGAGCGCCATGATACTGGCGATGAGGATATGGTCATACGGGGCGCGGCGGCCCGGCGGTTCCATCCGTATCACGCTCCCTCCCTACTGAATCTTCAAGGTGGAAAGGGCGATGATGGCGAACAGCCCCCCCAGAATCCAGAAGCGGATCACCACCTTGGCCTCCTTCCAGCCGGAAAGCTCAAAATGGTGGTGAATCGGGGCCATCCGGAAGACGCGCTTTTTCCGCAGTTTGTACACCAGCACCTGGATGATCACCGAGGCAATCTCCAGCACAAAAACGCCGCCGATGATCAGCAAAAGGATTTCCTTTTTAAGGATCAGGGAGATGACGGCCACCACGCCTCCCAGGGACAGGCTTCCGACGTCCCCCAGAATAACCTCCGCGGGGTGGCAATTAAACCAGAGGAAGCCGATACAGGCCCCCATCGCGGCGAGACAGAACACGGTCAGTTCCCCGGCGCCGGGGATGTAGGGAATCCCCAGGTAGGACGAGTAGTCTGTGCGCCCGGACAGGTAGGCGAGGATCGCCAGGGCGATGAACACCAGGATGAGCAGCCCGGCCAAAAGGCCGTCAAGCCCGTCGGTGAAATTCACCGCGTTGGACTCCCCTACGATGAGCAGCAGCCCGAAGGGTATCCACAGCGGCCCGAGGTCCACGACGGGGTTTTTGAAAAACGGGACGTACAGATCGGTGATCCCCTCCCCTCCCCCAAAGTACAGGAGCAGCATCACGGCCAGCGCGATGATGAACTGGCCGGTCAGCTTTGCCCAGGCGGGCAGCCCGTCGGAATTCCGCCGCGTCACTTTGAGGTAGTCGTCAATGAAGCCGATAAGGCCGAAAGCCAGAAAAGCCCCCAGGGTAAGCCAGACCTTCATGTTCCCCCAGTCCTGCCAGAGGAGGACCGCGGCGCTTACCGAAAGGATGATAAAGAGCCCGCCCATGGTAGGGGTGCCCGCCTTGACCAGATGGCTCTGGGGGCCGTCCGCCCTGATTGCCTGCCCGACTTTGAAGCGCCTGAGCGCCTCGATGATCCGGGGACCGAACACATAGCAGATGAGCAGCGTGGTCAAGGCCGCGTAAGCGCCCCGGAAGGTAAGGTATTGGAACACGTTGAAGGGCTTAAAGTACTTTACCAAAGGGTAGATAAATTCCAAAAACATCAAGCTGCTCCTTCCGCCGCCGTAAAAGCGGGCCCTTTCGGGTGTACTAATACCTCATCCAGCCGTTCCAGGGCGCATCCCCGCGAACCTTTTAACAGCACTAAGTCCCCCGGACGGATGGCGTCCCCCAGGGCCCGGGCCAGCGCGTCCATGCTGCCGGTGTAGAAGCAGGGAATCCGCTCTTCAGGCGGCGCGCCGTTCAAGCGGTCCCTGGCTTCGGCGGTTTCCTTGCCAAAGAGGAATACCCAATCCGCCCGCGATCCGGCCAAAAGGCGGCCCAGTTCCCGGTGCGCCGCAGGTGCCGCTTCGCCCAATTCCAGCATGGAACCCATAACATAGAGCCTGCGGCCCGGCCAATCAAGGCCGTCGCACAGCTCGATGGCGGCCCTGGCCGATTCGGGGTTGGCGTTGTAACAATCCCGGATCACGGTCAGGGGGCCCCGGAGAATTTCGCTCCGGCAAAAAAGGGGTTTTACCGAACTAAGGCCCCCGCGGATTGCCTCATGACCCACGGGGATAGCCTTGGCGATGGCCGCCGCCGCCAAGGCGTTCTGTACATTGTGCGCTCCTGGAAGACTCAAACGCGCCGGAATCCCCTCCCAAGTAATTTCGGCGCCGTCTAAACCCAAGTCCCGCACGTCCCCCAGTTCGGTAAAACTCCGGCGGCCATAATACAATACGCGGCCCCGGACACCTGCCGCCAAGGCATCCCGAAACCCCTCGTCTTCGGGGATCAGGGCCGTTTCGGCGCCGGTAAACCTGGAAAAGAGCATTTTTTTTTCGTTAACGATCCCCTCGGCGCTGCCGATATTACCGATATGGGAGGTTCCGATATTGGTTATCAGCGCGAGCTGCGGTTTTAGCACACCGGCAAGCTCGGCGATCTCCCCCCGCCGGTTCATGCCCAGCTCGAATATCCCCACCTCATGACAGGCGCGGACATTAAAAACCGCCAGGGGAAGGCCGGTCTCGGAGTTGAGGTTTCCGGGGTTCATAACCACCCGTTTTTCCCGGCCCGCCATCGCGGCGGCCAGTTCCTTGGTCGTCGTCTTCCCGGACGAACCGGTGATGCCCACGCGCAGGAGCCGGGGGAAGCCCTCCAGATAGAGCCGGGCCGCGTCCTGGAGCCCCCGCAGGGTATCGTCCACCGCCAGCAGCGCCGCGCCCGCGTCCCGGACCGTCTTTTCAAGGGCCAAGTCCGGGTCTCCCAGCCGGGAACGGGCCGCCATGATCCCGGCTGCCCCGGCTTTCAGGGCGGCCTGCGCATAGCGGTGCCCGTCAGACGCGCTCCCGGCAAGCGCCGCAAAGAGCGCTCCCTTTTCAACCTTCCGGGAATCGATGCTGACTGAACTCAGTCCGCAGGCGCGATGCCCTTCGCAAACCAGGTCCGCGCCAATACCGGCGGCAAGGGCGGTAAATTCCATGAGTATCTCAGCCATCGATGCGCCGTCCTCTGGCAATCCGTATCTGGAGAACTTCGTCAGGACTCTTCTTGGCAAGCCCCAAGTCCTGTACGGCAATGTGTTCAATCCGCGCTGAGGACGACAGTACGGCGATCCCCGCGATGAGGCGTTTATTGCTCTCAAGCCACGCCTCCTGTTCTTCCTCCAGACGGGCCACTTCCGCCTCAAGTTCCGCATAGCGCACCGCCTGCCTGGCGCCCGCATAGAGAAACAGGGGAAGCGTCAACACAAAAAAATAGAGCAAAAAACGCGCCTTCATACCTGGCCATCCTCGTCAAGCACTTTTTCCACGGCCCGCAGTTTCGCGCTGCGGGACGGCGGGTTAGCCCGCTTTTCTTCATTCGAGGGCGTAACCGGTTTTGGGGTCAGGACTTTGACGATCCGGCTCCCTTCACTTCTACCTATCGGCGTTTCCGGGGGAGCGGTACAATCTTTGCTCTTCTCCCGGAAGTAATTTTTTACGATTCTGTCTTCTAATGAGTGAAAGCTGATCACCGCCAGCCGGCCTTCCGCCTCAAGCACATTCAGCGCCGCGTCCAAGAGTTCCCGCAGCCTGGATAATTCGCCGTTCACCGCGATCCGCAGCGCCTGGAAGGTCTTTGCCGCCGGATGCTGACGCCCGCGCCGGTACAGCGGAGGCACGGCCCGGCTGACGATCTCCGCGAGGGCCGCCGAACCGGTAATCGCGCCCCGGGAACGGGCCTCCACAATCGCCCGGGCAATCCGCCGGGAATAGCGCTCTTCGGCGTTTTGAAAGAGCAGGTCAGCAAGCTCCTGTTCGGGGAGCCGCGCCAGCAGTTCCGCCGCGCCGCTGCCGCGCTCCGTATCGATCCGCATGTCCAGGGCCTCGTCCTTCCTAAAACTGAAGCCTCTCCCGCCCCTCTCATAATGGTAGGCGCTCACCCCCAGATCGATCAGGATCGAGTCAGGCCGCCTCATATCGCGGGGAAAACCGGCGAAAAAGTCCTGCGACCAGCCAGTGTGGAAGTGAACCCTCTCCCCAAAACCGCCCAGCCGCTCCCTCGCCGCTTCCTGAATCCGGCGGTCGGCGTCAATGCCGATGACCCGCAGGTCCTCAAACCGGGACAGGAACGCGAAAGTATGCCCCCCTTCGCCCAAGGTGGCGTCCACCATGAGTTCCCCCTCCTTACGGGGGGCGAGGCAGTGTATGGTCTCCTCCAGCAGTACCGGAGTGTGGATTATCTCCATCGATTCGGCTTCCTTCCCAGCCAGCTTAAAATCCGCTCATATTAAAAAGCCGTATCGGCCCCAGTTTCTGCATGGTCTCCTGGTTTTTGACGCGGCGCTCCTGCAAATAAGTCCAGAAGAACTCAGCGTCCCAGAGTTCCAGCCGGTTTTCCGCGCTCAACACCAGGCAATCCCGGTTTAAACGGGCGTATTTGCGGATCGCCGACGGCACCGCAATCCGGCCCGATTTGTCTATCTCGACTACCTGGGCGGGCAGCACATACTGGTACTGCAAGTCCAGGTACTCGTCCTCGCTCAATGCCGAGGCCGCCTTTTCCAGCTTC
>JAITHH010000067.1 GCA_031280065.1 Treponema sp.
GACTGTTCCCCGCCCCCTGCTTTCCCCTCGTTCTTTTTAAAGAGCCGGTACAGCAGCAGCAAAAGGTTGTAGTACAGATAGGCGAATATCCGCAAGAAACGGATCGGCTTTTGGAAACAGAAACCTATCCATTCAAGACCCCGGTCAAAAACCGCCCTGGAGGGCCGCTTTTTCCGTTCGGCAAAAACTTCAAAGAGATCGCTGCACCACATACGGAAACAGGGATTGAGGCTGGCGTTATTCCGGGCGATCCACCACTCCTTCCCGTGAACCCCCTTGCCCACCAGGAGCAGGGAGGGCGCGGCTTTCCGTATCGCCTCCATGAGGACCGCCTCTTCCTGCCGCTTGAACGCGCCGCTGCGCCGTCCCACGATCCGCAGGTGGGGAAAGGTCTGGCGGATGTTTTTCTCGGTTTTTCTGAGAACCCGCGCCTGCCCTCCCAACAGATACAGGGAAAGATTCCGACGCTCCAGAAGCGTCAAGAGGCTTACCGTGAAATCAAAAGGCATATACCGGATCACGGTTTTGCCGGTCAGGAAATAAGCTCCCCCCACCAGGCTCTTCGAGATGGGGATCACCAGGGAGGCTCCCTGCACATAAGCCCGGTACTCGCTGTTGCGCCGCGCCCGCAGGAGGTCCCCCAGGGACAGGAGCACGATGTTCTTGCCCCCCGGCTCGTTCAGCATGGTATTAATGACATTGGGAAGCTGTTCCTGGGGCACAATGTCCAGAGGAACTTTCAAGAGGCTTATCCGCTCGGTCTTTACCGCGGAGTCTTCAGCATCCACGACATACGCTCCCAAAGAATGATCCGTATAGCCGCCGTTGCATACACCGCGGCGGTTTCAACCCGTAAAACGGTATCTCCCATCACCAGCGGCATAAAACCCGCCGCCTTAAAACGGGTAAGCTCCTCCGGGGAAAAACCGCCTTCAGGGCCGATCAGCGCCGCCGCTAAATCCGGGTCTCTATCAAGATAGCCGTGAAAACATCCCTGTTCAAGGGTATCTTGATGGAACAGCAGCCCCACAGCGCGGGGACGCCGGCTTCGCAGTTCTTCCCAGCGGGCCAACAGCCCATCGACATCGCGGGGCGCTTCGATCTGCGTGGCCGCCTCAGAGCCGCTCTGCTGCCGGGCCTCTTTGATGATCCGCCGCCAGCGGGCAAGCCGCTCTTCCGCCCTTTCGGGGGCCAAGCGGGACACCCCGTGGTCTGATACGAAGGGGACAATACCGGCCACCCCGCCCTCGGCGGCTTGCCGGACGATCAGGTCCATCTTGACCCCCTTGGGCAGAGCCTGGAACAGGTAGATCGGCGGTAACTGCGCCTTGGCTGCGCGGAATTCCGCCTGAACGGGACGCTGAATATCCGCTGACGGCGGAATCTCCCCGGAAGGCGGGAGCGCGCCGCACTCCCCGATCAGGCAGCGCTTGTCCACGGCCAGCACCCGGATACGGACTTGACCGCCTCCAGGGAGCAGGGCGGTAAACACCGAGCCGGGAGCAAACCGCCTGACGTGGACGAGATAGTGGTAATCTTCCCCGGAGATGCGGATGCGCCCCCCCGGGTCCGGCGTTTCATTCAGTATAAATTGCTTCATATATATAACCGGAGGGGGCCTTGTAACCGCAGGGGGCCTTTACGAGGCCAGCGCTGACTCATCTTCCTCCGATTCCTCCTGAAGCTCCTTGAGCGTCTTGGTCGTCCGCAGCAGAGACTCATAAGAACCGTCCCGGAGAATCTTTACCGCTTCTTGAAGCTGCACATCGTATTCCAGATCGTATACCGGCGCGATAACCGTCCGGTTCTGTTCAGCCCGGATCAGCCGGCGGAGCAGCGCGGCATCAAGCTGGAATTCACCGTTCAATTCCTGGACAAGCCGGTCCACCTGGGCGGCAGTTGCTTCAGGATGGGCCTCCACAAAGGCGGGAATCCGGTTCGCGGCAATGAGACGGCTCAACTTTTCCGCATCCTCCGCGGTGATAATATCGGGAGAACTCACCTCCAGGTCGGGGGGAATGCCAATCTTGTCGATGTTCACGTCGCTGGGCGTGTAATACCGGGATGTGGTGATCTTAAAGCCGGAACGGAGGGGATTGATGGGGTACACCTGCTGTACCGAGCCCTTGCCAAAGGACTTTTCCCCGACCAGATACGCCCGGCCCCGGTCTTTGAGGGCCCCGGCCACGATCTCCGACGCGGACGCCGAGCCGCGGTTGATCAGCACCACCACCGGGATATTCGAGGGAACCAGGGTGGCCCGGCGGGCGTTGAACGTATTGTTTTCCGAAGGAATCCGCGATTTTACGGAAACCACGACCCCGCCCTCCAGGAACAGGTCGCTGATGCCCACCGCAGACATGAGGAGTCCGCCGTAGTTATTCCGCAGATCGAGAATCAGGCTCCGGTAATTCTGCCGCTGAAATTCCGCCAGCGCTTCGCGGGTACGCTCCACGGTCATGGCGCTGAAACTGATGAGCCGCAGGTAGCCGGCGCTGCCGATCATGGCGTGTTTGACGGTGGGCACTTCGATGACCGCCCGGACGAGGGACACGGGGAATTCCAACTTGGCGCCCCGGCGGATGACCAGCTTCACTTCTACCCCCGGCGCTCCCTTGAGCCGGGCCAGCACCTCGTCCATGGTCAGCGTGTCGGTGGACTCGCCGTTAATCTCCACAATCAGGTCCCCGGGCTGAATACCTGCCCGCCAGCCGGGGGTGTCCTCGATGGGCGAGGCAACCTCCACGTAGGGGGGCTTGCCATCGGGCCGCTCGCCTGTGGGCTTGGAGATATAGAGTCCCACCCCGCCATAACTGCCCTGGAGGACGTTCTCGTTGAGGTCGGACATCTCCGATTCCGGCAGGAACGCCGAATAGGGGTCTCCCAGGGAGTTGAACATACCGGCCATCGCCCCTTCGTAGAGGGTTTTGGCGTCCACTTCCTCGACATAGTGGGACCGGATGAACTCAAAGATGTTCTGGAGCATGGAGGTATACTGCTTGGTTTCCTGCTCCCGTCCCTGGGCTTCGGCCAGGGGCGCTGACGCCAGGACGAACAGGGCGCAGAAGGCGAGGGTTGCGCAGGTCCAGAGGGTTATGGGCCGGTATTTCCGCACGGGTTTGGACAGAGCCAATGATTCACTTGTTTCATTCATTGTTTTATTGTAGAGACCTGGCCG
>JAITHH010000092.1 GCA_031280065.1 Treponema sp.
AATGGTGCTGGGACTGGCACGGGGCATATAGCGGCGGTGCGCAGAGCGATCCCACGGGGGCGGCTTCCGGCGCGGGCCGCGTGGGTCGCGGCGGGTCTTGGGGCTACGATGCGCGGGACGTCCGTTCCGCCAGCCGGGGCTTCGACGGCCCGTCCCTCCGGAGCGACAGGCGGGGCTTCCGGCTGGTTCGTTCCGCGCAGTAGGAGTGCGGGGGCGGGAAGAAGTGCGCGAACAGTTACCAGGGAACCGCAGATTACGCGGATGAGAAGGATGGCACAGATGAAGAGCAACAGCATCTGCGTCGAACCAAAGGTTCACAATCTGCGTACATCTGTGTACATCTGTGTCGAACCGAAGGTTCGCAATCTGTGGTAAGCGGAAAGGAAGTCCTCTTCCCTGCGGTTTCCGCAGTAAAGAACAGTTACCAGGGGAACCGCAGATTACGCGGTCAACGCCCTGGCGGGCGCAATTATTCACCGTTTATGCGGTGATAAGTTTTGTAGAAGGAGGCAGCAATAAGAACAACACAAATGCCGGGCTTGCGGGAGCAGTATTCGTACTGTTCGCGGCAATGGAATGAGCAGCCAGCGGAGGCGCTGAGGTAATGCCGGGCGGTGAACGCCGGGGGCTTACCGGGCACCGCGCTGTACAGCAGAGATCATTGCTATTAATGCGGTGATAAGTTTTATAGAAGGAGTTTTGCAATGAGAGCAAGACAACTGTTGAGCTTGCTGGGAGCAGTATTCGTACTGTTCGCGGCAATTGGATGCGCCGGGTTTCCGGCGCCGGGGACTGCTGACACCAGTCCAAAGGATGCCGCCAAGGCCGCGGTAAAATGGGACAACGATTCAGGGGGGTATCTGACCGTCAATAACGACACGAATGATGACCTGATATTGTTTGCCGGAAGCATCAACAACCGCAACATCCTGGGCGGCGTGAGGAAACAGGATTCGCGGCGGGTTGATTTCTTTGACAAACTGCCTGACCCCAGCGGGAACTTCCTCCTGCGGGCAGTCAAAGAATCCGTGTACCGCAGCAAGGGGAGCAACCTGGAAAGCGATGATATTGTGTACGCCGGCCTGGTTTCGTTTGATAAAAACGAGCCGCGGGCTATCGCGCTTATCATTCAAAAGTTCATCGGCGGCGATGCGCTTATTGTAATGCAGAATGACACCAACATGGCATTGCAGATTCGTATCAACAGCCCGGACGGTCCGGCGGTTACCACCCTGGCCCCCCTGGAGCGGAACAAGGTAGTCTATATGACCTTCAATCCTGACGGTTATATGTTCTACCCGGTCTATCAGTATTACGACAAGACCACCATGGGCATACGCAGTATTACTGCCCAATCGCTCTTTGACGGCGTACCCATGATGCCGGAAATCCCCCGGCCCGGACGGGACAAGCCCACGATCAGCTTTGATTCCAAACCAGCAAGCCTGTTCTCGCCCTTCGCCACGCTCATCGTAACCAACGAGACCAACCGTGGCGTGTTCCTTAGACGCGGTTCCAGCAGGATGACCAACCAGAACGGAACGACGATGATCAACCCCGGCTCTGAAACGTACGAGCTGAATCTCCAGAAGCAGAAAAGTCTGGTTGTTGGCGGGATGAATATCGATCCCTCCCTTGGCGAGGCGAATGTGATTCGCATCCACGACTTTGAGTACGAGGCGGAGACGAGTTATCAAATACGGGTGCGCCAGGGGAGCGAACCCGTCATTACCCCGCTGGGCAAGTCAGATACCAGCGATCTGTCTTTGCGGCTCTTGAACGAGTAGATGAAACAGATGCACAACGTTCCATTGCCGGGATTTTCCCGGCGGGGGATATTCAGCTTGTGGGCGCTCATCACGCTCGCCGCCTGCGTCAGCAATGACAAGGGCGGCGTACCGCCGGAATCATCTGTGCTGCCATCGGGAGCGCAGACCGGCGGACAACAGGCCGGGGTAGAGGGATCGATCCTATTTCACAATAGGACGCCCTTTACCGTGCATCTGGCGCGGGGTTCAGGGCGGGTCGATACCGCAACCCTGGGCCCCGCCGCTTCATCAAACCCAATCCCCAATGGGTTTGAGAAAGCGGAGACCTACTACCCGGTTTTTGATGTGCCCCTCACCGCCAGTTTTTCTATCACCGGACTGAGGCCCGCCAGCATCGATATGCACTATCAGATCGACAACAGGCAGGAACGCCAGGAAGTGGAAATAACACTCCCGGCGGGCTTTGACGATAACCGCGCGTATGTGGTGTTCACCAATAACACCAAAAGCGGCGGAGTTTCTCTGTCGCGCAATGAAAGTCCTAACCGCATGACGGGCATTAACTTTAAGAACGCGAAAGATAACATCAACGCCGGTGAAACCATGGTGTTCCGCGAAAACCCCCGTGATGTAAGATTCCTGCGGGTCAATCCCGGCAATATCAGGTTTGGTGAATTATCCTACCGCACCGGTTTTGTGTATTACTTTGCGTTAAACGGCGCGGCAGTTACCCTGACCGACGCCCGGCCCCTGCACCGCGCGGGCGAGAACTCGTGGGCGCTTGCCCTTGACCGCGCGGACGCCGCGCCGCTGCTGATCCCCGGCGTCAAAGACCCGGCGGCGATGACCGCGATGCTGTCGCCGTCCGGGGGCGCGCATACGCTGCGCGTCTTCAATTCCGCGGGCGCGGAACAGGGAGGCGCGGTTTCGATAGACAGCGGCTTTACCATACGCGCCGCCGTACCCGCCGGGCCGGACGCCGTGCTGATTGCGGGCAGCCAGGAAATGCGCGGCGGCGATCATGTTCCCATCGCGGAAATACGCCGGGCGGACGGAACCGCGCGGTCGGAACTGGATATTTCTACGCGGAATGACTGCCGCTCGGCGTTTTTCACCAGCGCGGCGGCGAAAGACGAAGGCGCGTGGCTCATCGCCGGCGGGGCCGGAGAACGCGCCGCCTTGGGCCACGGGGCGTATCTGCGCATGATCCGCGAGGACGGCCCCCGCCTGGTCTGCGATTGGGAACTGGGCCCCGATGACTTCAAAGCAAAAGCCCCGGCGGGCATCGTCTGCCAGGAGATCGTTTCGCTGGCCTACGACGCGCCCGGCGGCCGCTGGCTGGCCGCCGGGTACTACGAGCGCGGCGGCGGCCCGGAAGAGGTATCGTTTATCGCGGAGATCAGCGGGCAGGGGGTGATACAGAAAATCACCTTGACAGAATATCTGTTCAACACAATACGTGCCGGCGCGGATGGCTCCTATTACCTTGCCGGGCAGGAATGGAAAGGCGGCGGCAGCTATGCGCTGGCAGTCAAGTACAATGCCCAAGGCGAGGAACAGTGGCGGCAGAAGAATCAGCCGCCGTCCCATTCGTTCTACCAGGACGCGGTACTGGATGAAGCGAATCAGCGGCTGGTGCTTGCGGGAACCATGCGCGCCCGAGCTGACAGCGGCGCTGGCGGCGTTCCCTTTGCCGAAGCCGCGGACATGGGCAGCGGAGCGCTGCTGTGGCGGGAGGACGCGCAAAGCTGGCGCAAGGAAGCGCCGTCCCTGCCCGGCGGCATAGAAAAAACCGCGTTAGTGTGCGGCATCGCGCTTGCGCCTGACTACGGCTACGCGCTGGTGCTGTCGGACAACAAGGACGGCGTTCCGGTTAAGCCGTTCATGGCCGCCCGGGTGAATTCCCAGGGCAGGTTTATCACGAATTTACAGCAGTAAGGAGACGGGTATGTATAAACGATGCGGGTTCTTTGCGGCGGCGCTTGCGGTCATCTTGACGGCAGTGCCGGTAACAGTTTTGCTGGCGGAAGACCTTGACGGCGGCGTCAAGCGGGCGGTGGACGCGCTGGCAATGCGGATCAGCGCTTCAATGGAAGTGAGCGTGGGGGATTTCTTTCTGGCGGGAACGCAGACGCCCAGCGGCCTGTCCCGCCATCTTGAGGGCAGGGTGGATCACCACGCGGCAAACAACAGCCGGATCAGGCTGAAGCCCCGCACCCGGGGTTTGGCCCGTGTCAGCGGCTATCAGAAAGGCATCATCCAGGGGACATTCACCCTGGAGGGCGATATGGTCAGAATCACTATCAAGCTGGTCTCTGAATCAACGGGTGAATCGCTGGGCTCGAATGAGTTTACGATTCCCCGCACGGAATTGGAGCGGCTCAACATTGCTGTGCTGCCGCAGAACTTGCCGACACCAAATGACGTGATCAAACAGGAAGAAATACTGGGCCCGGCGGTTGATCCCGCGCCCGCTCCCCCGCCCCAGCCGCCGCGTCCGGGCCCCGCGCCAACGCCCGCGCCGCAGACCAACGCGCAGGAATTCCGTATTGCGGCGTGGCCGAATTCGGACAGCGGGACGTACATTGACGGGGACGGGCTGGAGATAACGCTGGAGGCTGACCGGGACTGTTACTTTAAGGTGTACCATATCGATGTGAACAACCGGATGCAGCTTTTGTATCCGAACCAGATCAACAGGGATAATGTTCTGCGGGCGAATACGAAGCGGACGATTCCAGAGCCGGGCACGGTGAAGTTCAACGCGGAAGCGCCTTACGGGCAGGAGACTATTCTGGTGGCGGCTTCGACCGCGCAGTTTGAGAACATGGAGAAGGAATTCGGCGTTATCAAACAGGCGACAAAAGAATTGGTGAATACCGCGCTGGAGCGGGCGCGGCGGGGGATAGGCATTAAGCCGGATAACCGGTCTGTTGTTACGCCAGGGCAAATTCCGGCAAGCGCTGAGACGCGGTTTAACATTACGATACTGCCGCGGGATCATGCGGACGCGGTGTTTTCCTACCGGAAGCCCGCTGATATGGCTGGGACGGTACAAACGCTGCGCACAGATATTCTGCGCCGGGGGGGTACTTTTACGGGGGATGAACGGCAGGGTTCCTACACGGCGGATGGTATGTGGTGCGGCTATCAGGTGAGCGGGGAGACGGTTACTGTGCGATACCGGCGCATGGGCAATGAGAACGGAGGGGCATCCAGGGGCGCTGCGCGGGCGTTCAACTTTTCGTTTGACAAGCCGCGCAATCTTGGTCAGGCGCTGCAATCGGTGCGCAGCGGGATTGAGGGCAAGGGGGGTGTGTTTTCGGGGAACGACCGGGAGGGGAGTTTCCGGGCGTCTGGGATAGCGGGGCGGTACGATGTAGCGGAGAAGGTAACGGTAACGATACATGAGAAGCCGGTGGTGATACCGAATGGGATGATAGAGCGGGAGGTGCGGAGTTATTTTGGGGCGCGGTAGGAAGGAGGAAAAAGAAGCGGGGGCGCGGTTACTTGCCGGGAGGTCTGGAGGGCCTAGGCCCTCCAGCGGGGGATTTAGGGGGCAGCGCCCCCTAAGAAACAACAAGGAGCAAAACGATGAAACGATACTTTTTCTGCTGGCTGATGATAGCGGCCTGCACAGTAATCCAGGCGCAGGAGAAATTCGCCCTGGTGATAGGGAACGGGGCGTACACGGGAATCAAGCGGCTGAACAACCCGGTGAATGACGCGCAGGACATGACGGCGGCGCTCAAGGGGCTGGGATTCACCGTAGAGACGGTGCTGAACGGGAATCTTGAGCAGATGGAAAGCGCGGTGTCGCGGCTGCGGGTTCATCTGGCGGGGTCGCGGAATTCCTACGGCTTTCTGTTTTACGCGGGGCATGGGGTGCAGTCGGGCGGGGAGAATTACCTGCTGCCGGTGGACGCGAACATACCAAGCGAGAACTACCTGCGGCAGCGCGCGGCGTCTGTGCAGGTGTGGCTGGACGAGCTGAACGGGGCGCGGAACGCGCTGAACGTGGTGGTGCTGGACGCCTGTAGAGACAATCCGTTTGGGTGGGGAGGGCGGAGCGGGAGCCGGGGGATGGCGCTGGTGGCGCATCAGCCTGCGGACAGCATCATTGTGTTTGCGACGGCGGCGGGGAGCACGGCGGATGACGGGCCGGGAAGGAACGGGCTGTTTACGGGGGAGCTGCTGAAGAACCTGAAGCAGGAGGGGGCAGAGGTAACGGAACTGTTTCTGCGGACGATGGGGGATGTGGCGCAGGCAAGCGGGAACAAGCAGCGTCCGGCAGTGTACACGCAGTTCGGGGGGAAGGCGTATCTGGGGAGGAAGCCGCAGGGGGGGACTGCGTCTGTGGCGGTAGCGCCTCAACCCGCGCCCGCACCCCGTCCGGCGCCGGTGGCCCCGCCTGAACATCCGGCGCCCGCGAACATGGTGCGGGTAGCGGGGGGAACGTTCCACATGGGAAGCACCACCGGGGACGATGACGAGAAGCCGGTACACCAGGTAACAGTGAAGAGCTTTTACATGAGCAAGTACGAGGTAACGCAGAAGGAATGGAGAGAGGTGATGGGGACGAGCGTGGCGCAGCAGCGTGATATGGCGCAGCGCGACCAGAACGGGAGCGGCTACCAACTGTGGGGAGAAGGGGACAGTTATCCCATGTACTACGTGAGCTGGCTGGAAGCGGTGGAATACTGCAACAAGCGGAGCGTGAAGGAAGGGCTGAGGCCGGC
>JAITHH010000098.1 GCA_031280065.1 Treponema sp.
AACGCCTCCCTGGAGGAGATCGTCATGGCCCTGCGGGTCCGGCAGGACATCCTGCGGGCCGCGACCCGGATCGACACCGCCCAAATCTACGCGGCCAGCCGCCTGGTGAGCCAGGTAACCGGCGTCAAGGTCCAGCCGAACAAGGCCATCGTGGGGGAGAACGCCTTTGCCCATGAAGCGGGAATTCACCAGCACGGCATCCTGGCGAACCGGGCCACCTACGAGATCATGACCCCCGAATCAGTCGGTATCCCCCAGAACCGCATGGTCCTGGGCAAGCACTCAGGGAAACACGCCTTCCAGGAGCGGCTCAAAGACCTGGGCCTCAGCCTCGATCCCCAGGCCCTGGAGGGGGTCTTTGCCCGCTTCAAAATCCTGGCGGATAAGAAGAAGACAGTCGGCGACCGGGACATCGAAGTGCTGGTCATGGATGCCGCCGCCCATATCCCGGAGACCTGGAAGCTGAACCGCTGGGTGGCGGTTTCCGGCTCCTCGATCACCGCCACCGCCACGATAAGCCTGCAAGGCCGGGACGGCGCTTTCATCGAGCGGGCCGCGGTGGGGGACGGCCCCATTGATGCGGCGTTCAAGGCCATTGATCAGATCACCGGCAAGGAACCGGAACTGGAGGTCTACGAGCTGGGGGCCATCACCAGCGGGGAGGATGCCCAGGGGGAAACCATGGTGAAGATCGCCTGGCAGGGCCGCCGCTGGAACGGGAGGGGGGTCTCCACGGACGTGGTGGAATCCTCGATAAAAGCCTATCTTGCGGCGATCAACGCGATGGAGTGGGAACTCGAACCAAAGGTTTGCGGGAACCGCTGATTGCGGCAACCTGAACCACGGAAAACACGGAAGAAACGCGGAATTGCGGAGCGCGGAAGTTTCCCGCCCGCCTGCCGTTACCCTTTGCGCGAGCCGGAAAGGACACTGCCGGCTTTCATCAGCAATGGCTTACAGACAAGGCTTATTTAACCGAATTTAGTATCTCGTTGAAGGTATCGTCAAAGGCCCGTTTCGCCTTGTTAAGTTTCCGCAGGGCTTCAGCGGGGCATAAATCCTGGAGATTGGCGTTTTTCATTGGTAATAATAATTGAAAAGTCTCAATTTTAAGAGCATTTGCAAGGCTTTCAAGGGTCTTATCGCTCACCCATGTTCGTTGACATTCAATACTGTTTACGGTCTGCCAGGATAGACTCGCCATTTCAGCGAGTTTTTCCTGTGAAAGGCCAAGTAAATTCCGCTGTTCTTTAAGGTTCGCCGCTAAAATACGGCGCAGCTCCGGCTTTTTCTCCTTCATAAGTTACATAATCGTATATGTGATTGCCGGACTATTGACACGTAATAATATAAATGTTATTTACTATGTAATAAAAGGGCATGAAGTTTATCCTTGTACTTCGCCCGTCCTGGACGGGCAGCATCAAAAGAAGGGCGCGGCGCTATCCGCAAAACGGATAGTTGAACCGGGCCCTGCCATTCGAAGGCGGATGGCAAAGGAGTTACAGCATGAAAAGGAAACTTTTCGGCATGGCGGGAGCAGCGCTGCTGCTGGTATTCGGACTGGCTTTACCGGGGTGCGAATCGTTGGGGGGCGGCGGCTATTCAAGCGGCAGCAGTTCGTCTTCGTCCAGCAGCGGCTGTTCAAACGGTAAGGCTTGCTATAAGGCGGCGGGGTTAACTGGAGGGTATTCTACCTGCGGAAGCGCTAATTGCAGTGTGAATGCGGTTTTGGGAACTGAATATGAAACAGACTGCACTTGCCGCTAATACCGTTACGTTATAGGAAGTCTTTGACCTGCCGGCGGGGGGCCATCGAACCAGAGGTTCGCGCCCCCCGGTCCCCCCATACGCCAGGCGTCTAGTTTGCAATGGGCGCGGGGGGTTAATCAGATACAAGCCGGTAACCCTTCCCGCTCAAACGGAACAGCGGAACAGCCGCAGCCGTCAGCCGAATCGTCCTGTCCTCAAACACAAAAACCGCGCCCGCCCCCGATACCGACTCAACCAGCGCCCGCCCCTCCCGGTAGCCCAGAACAAACGCCGCCGTGGACAAAGCATCAGCGTCAATAGAACGATCCGCAATAACCGTTACCGCCAGCAGCCCGCTCTCCGCCGGATAACCGGTCTTCGTGGAAAGCAGATGATGATAACGCCGCCCGTCCGCCTCAAAAAAACGCTCGTAGACCCCGGAAGTAACCACCGTCTTGCCGCGGACCTCCAGCACACCGATATAAGACCCCCGGGGAGTCAGCGGGTCCTGAACGCCAATCCGCCAAGGCAGCCGGCCTTCTTTTTCACCATAGGCGAAAATATTTCCCCCCAGGTCGATGATCGCCCTGGGAAGTCCCTCCTGCCGGATAAGCCGCGCCGCCTCGTCCGCGGCGTAGCCCTTGGCAATAGCCCCCAAGTCCAGCGCCATACCGGCCCGCCGGAGAAACAGCGTCCCCGCCCGCCGGTCGATGACCGCGTCCCGCCAATTAACCAGGCTCAGGGCCTGCCGCACCGCCTGCGGAGAGGGCGTTTGGGGATGCTCCGAGCCGATTCCCCAGAGCTTGACCAGCGGCCCGATAGTCGGGTCAAACGCCCCGCCGCTTAACCCGGCGTAGCGCAGCGCCTGTTCCACCGTATCAAGCAGTTCGGCGCTCACCCGGACCGGCGCGATCCCCGCCGCTTGGTTCACCTTATCCAGCTCCGTATCCGCCAGATTCGCGCTCATCATTTGTTCGATTTCCCGGATACGGCGGAATATCCGCCGGTACAAGTCCTGGTACTGGGCCCGGTCCCGCTCGTAGAGGTTGATCTCGCAGATAGTACCCAGGATAGCTTCCGCTTCAGCGGCCCCGGCGGGCAGGCAGCCGCAAACCGCAAGCAGACAGGCAAACAAAACCTTGTGCAACATAGCGCTTTCGGCATATCATAGAACAATGGATAATGACAACTCCGCTGCGAACAGCGGCATTACGGGTAAAAAGATTTTCTTTTTGTATCCTTCGACGGTTATCCAGAACGAGATAGCCGCTGAACTCACCCAGCAGGAATACGAAGTGTACCTGGTACGGGACCACAGTGCTTTACGGCGGGTTCTCAAGAAATTCCCCGATTCTTTGGTGTTTGCGAACCTCGACGACAAGCTGCCGGAGCAGGAATGGGAGTCGTGGATTCGGGACATCCAGCAGGACCCCGCAACAGCGCAGGCGGGACTGGGCGTACTCGCCGCGCAGCTTAATGAAGACCTGCGGCAGAAGTACACCGGCATCCTGAAGCTCCCCTGCGGCTATACCGCGCTCAACAAAGCCGAGCCCGCGCAGACCGCCGCGCAGATTGTAGAATTGCTGCGGACCATGAACGCCCGCGGACGGCGGAAGTACCTGCGGGCCACTTCCGAGCGGGAGGACCTCACCACGGTGAACATTCCCCACAACGGCCATTACTTCAAGGGCGTCATCAAGGACATAAGCGTGGCGGGTATGTCGTGCGTGTTCATACCCGACCCTGATCTTAACAAAAATTCCCTCTGCAAAAACATACAGGTCAAGCTGCAAAGTATGCTCCTTAAGGCCGAGGGGGTTGTCTTTGGCTCCCGTTTGGAGGGCTTAACCAGGATTTACGTCTTTATCTTTACCCAGCGGATGTACCCTGAAACCAAGGCCAAGATACGGCGGTATATTCAGACCATGCTCCAGGAGAAGATGGACGCCCTGTTAAGGTAACCGGCGGGGGCCAGGCATAAGGGGGGACCGGGGGGTTCGTAACCCCCCGGCGGGGGCGCCGCCCCCGCGGCATGATGACAAAATGGATGTCCACAGTGGGGGCCCCTTGTTCATACCCACAAAAACAGATTAACAAAAATAGGAGGATGTTATGAATCATAAGATGGCAATTATCGGTTATGGCGGTATGGCGGGATACCACCATGAAAATCTCAACAAAGAATTCCCGGAAATGGAAATAGCCGGAATATTCGACATCCGCGAGGAGGCCGTGAAAAAGGCCCAGGAAAAAGGACTGCGGGCCTTTGACTCCCCGGATAAAATCTACGGCGATAAGTCGATAGAACTGGTACTGGTGGCAACCCCCAATGACGTACACAAATCCTACGCCGTTGAATGTCTCAAGGCGGGGAAAAACGTCATCAGCGAAAAACCCGTAACCTTGAATTCGGGAGAGCTGGAGGAAATCATCGCCGCAGCCAAGGCGTCGGGGAAATTTTTTACCGTCCACCAAAACCGCCGCTGGGACGGGGACTTCCTTACCGCGAAAAAAATCTTCGAAGACGGCCTGCTCCACAAACCCTATACCATCGAGAGCCGGGTACAGGGCTCCCGCCAATCCCTGCACGGCTGGCGGGGCTGGAAACAGAACGGCGGCGGCATGGTGCTGGACTGGGGCGTCCACCTGATCGATCAGATGCTGAATTTCTTCCCGGAGAAAGTCGTGTCAGTGAACGCGATCCTCCACCAGATATTCGCGCCCGAAGTAGACGATAACTTCACCGCCTCCTTCCGGTTTGAAAGCGGGCTCCACTACATCGTCAATATCGCCATGAATTCCTTTATCGTCCAGCCCCGCTGGCATATCTCCGCCGCGGACGGCACCGCCGTCATCGAAAACTGGGAGTGCGCCGGTAAAATCGTCAAACTGGCGGACGCTTCGGACTTGGAGTGGGCGGAAGACATCGTCTACACCGCCGCGGGCCCCACCCGGTCCATGGCGCCCCGCCCCAGGGAAACCACCCTGGAACTCGCCCTGCCCACAGTCAAGACCAACTGGCCCGCGTTCTACCGGAACATCATCGCCGCGCTGGAAGGCCGGGAACAGCCCATTGTTACCACCGCTCAAGCCCTGCGCGTGATGAAACTCATCGATCTGGTATTCCTTTCGGACCAGGAAAAGCACGGCATGGCCTGCGGCATCTAATCCGCCGTACAGAGCAGCGATGCGGGCGGAAAAACGGCTGACCGGCGAGGCGATTGCGGCGCTGCGGGCGGAAATCGCCGATGCCGGAGGGAACGAAATCTTCGCCCTGGGCTGCCTGGACGAGGCGGGGCTGGTCGCCGCCGTCAAAGTCCTGGCCCGGGGCAGTGCGGACGCGGTTCCCGCCCTTGACGAGGGGGCCGGCGGCGCGGACGTGCTGATCCACAACCACCCCTCAGGCCGCTTGACCCCCAGCGATAACGATCTGATCATAGCGTCCCGCGCCGCAGAGAACGGCGCGGGTTCCTTCATTGTTGATAACGAGGTCAGCGCGGTCTATGTAACCGCCGAGCCGGTCCGCAAGCGGACCCGCAAAGCCCTGGACGCGGAGCGGATCTGCGCGGCTTTAGAGGAAGGGGGGGCCGTTGCCCGCCGGCTCCCCGCGTACGAGACGCGGCCCTCCCAGCTTGACTTGATGCGGCTTATCATCCGGGGCTTCAACGAGGACGCCCTGACCGCCGCCGAAGCGGGAACCGGGGTGGGCAAATCCTTCGCCTACCTCCTGCCCGCCATGCGCTTCGCCCTGGATAACGACGAGCGGATCATCATCTCCACCGCCACCATCACCCTCCAGCAGCAGCTCTATGAAAAGGACATCCCGCTGGTCGCCTCCGCGCTGAACCGGAAGCTCAAGGCGGCGCTGATCAAGGGCCGGGGGAATTACCTCTGCCGCCGCCGTCTGGACGACGCCCTGCGGGAACCTTCCATAGATGAAGACGAGAACGAAGCGATCCGCTCCATCGCGGTTTGGGCGGAAAGCACCAAGACCGGTTCCCGCTCGGACCTGGCCTTCATGCC
>JAITHH010000133.1 GCA_031280065.1 Treponema sp.
CCCCGGTTATCCCGCACATGGGGGCTGCTCTCTACGAGGGTTACGGGCATGTCGAAGACGATGGAAAGCCGGTCCCCATCCTCCCAGCGGCGCGTGATAAGCCCGTAGCCGTCCTGTTCCGCGCAGGCGATGCGTCCGCCGTTGAGGGTCAGGGAGTAGGAGCCGCACCAGCCGGGGACGCGGAAGCCGTAGGTGAATGAAGCGCCGCCCCCTTCCACGGCAAAGCCCAGGTCAACCCGGCCTTCCCAGGGGTACGCGGTGTCCATGCTCAGGGAAACGCCCCTGCCGCCGATGGAGAGCGCGGCTTTGCTTCCTATGTACAGGTGGGTGTACAGGGAATCCGCGTTGGCCGAATGGATGTATGTCCCCAGGGAGGAGAGGAGCCGGGCGAGATTCGGGGGGCAGCAGGCGCAGCCGAACCACTTTTGCCGCTCTATCTTCACGTGGCGCATCCGGCGGTCCTTGAGGCTCGCCTGGGGCAGGGCTTCCAGGGGATTCACGTAGAAGTAGGACCTGCCGTCCAGGGACATGCCGCTGATGATCCCGTTGTACAGGGCCCGTTCCAGTACATCCGCGTAGACGCCCTTGGGCGCGATGGCCGCCATGCGCCGGGCAAAGAAGGCCAGGCCGATGGCCGCGCAGGTCTCGCCGTAGACCGTGTCGTTGGGCAAATCGTAGTCGTAGGAGAACGCCTCCCCGTAGGCGGACTGGCCGATAGCGCCGGTGATGTACAACTGCTTCCGGGCGATGTTGGCAAACAGGGCTTCGCAGGCTTCCAGCAGTTCCTCATCCCCGGTGAGGCGGGCAATATCCGCCATCCCCGCGTAGAGGTACACCGCCCGCACCGCGTGGCCCTCGGCGGCGCGCTGTTCCCGCACGGGCTTTCCGGCCTGGTAGTACTGGTACTGGAAGAAGCTGTCCTTCCAGTAGAAATCGTTGTTATTCCGCTTGGTTTCTTCCTTAAAATAGAGCGGCTCCTGCCCACGCTGGCTGATAAAGTACCGCGCCAGGGCGAGATGCCCCCCGTCCCCGGTGACCGCGTAGAGCCGCGCCAGGGCCATCTCGGCGATCTCGTGGCCGGGGTAGCCCTGGAGCTTCCCTTCCTCCGGGCCGATGTGCGCGGCGATACAGCCGGCGTAGCGGATCAGGGCGTCCAGGAGCTTCCGCTTGCCCGAGGCCTCGTAATAGGCGATGGCCCCCTCCAGGAAGTGGCCGAAGCAGTAGAGCTCATGGTTGTCCTTGAGGTTGGTGAAGCGTTTGTCCAGGCCCGTGATGATGTAGTAGGTATTCAGGTAGCCGTCTTCCTGCTGGGCGTTACAGATGATGCCGATGGCCTCGTCCAGGGTCCGCTCCAGGGCCGGGTCAGGGCGGACGGCCAGGGAGTACGACGCGGCCTCGATCCATTTGGCCAGGTCGCTGTCCTGGAACACGCAACCCCCGTGGCCTGTGTCACGGGGTACGCCGTAGTCCAATTCAGGATGGGTGAGTTCCGCGGCGAGCTTGAAATTCCGCATACAGTAGCTGGGCTCCGCGCCGGGAACGCGGTCGTTCAGGGCCTCCCACTGGTAGGGGATGACCTGGGCGCGGACCCGCTCCATGAAGGGGCCCCAGAAACGGTCGTCAATGGCGACGGTATTCAGCTTGAGAAATTCGGTGTGCTTTGAAGCGTCCATGCTGTCCTCCGGTAATAGTAATGCTGACTCTAGTCTTTTAGTCCCGTAAGCACAATACCCTTGACAAAGGCATTCTGAGCCGTCAGGAATACCGCGAGTACCGGGATGATCGTAATGGTACAGGCCGCCATCAGGACCGGCCAGTTAGTGGCATACATTCCCTGCATGTTTGCCAGCCCCAGGGGCAAAGTAAAAAGCCGTTCATCCGCCAGGTAGATGAGGGGCGTAAAGTAATCGTTCCAGCTTCCCATGAAGCAGAAGATGCCCAGGGTCGCCAGGGTCGGCCCCGCCATGGGAAGGAATATACGGAAGAATATCATAAACGGATTACAGCCGTCGATCCGGGCCGCGTCATCCAGGGATTGGGGTATGGTAACAAAGAACTGCCTGAGCAGAAACGTGCCGAAGGCGGAAACCATGGGGGGTATCATCAGGGGCCAGAGGGAACCGGTAAGGCCCAGCTTGGAGAGGTTGATGTAATTGGTGATCACCGTTACATGTCCGGGCACCATCATGGTGGCCAGGTACAGGAGAAAAATCTTCTCCCGGAAACGGAAGCGGAGCCGGGCGAAGACAAAACCCGCCATGGCGGATGTTAAGAGCTGGAAGAACACCACCCAGGCGGCCACGCCAACGCTGTTGAAAAAATAGCGGGCAAAGTTGAAACGCTCGGAAATTTTGAGGTAGTTCGTCCAGAGTATCTTATCGCCAAAGGGCCGGGGCGGAAAAATAAAAGCCTCCGCCTCGGACTTGAGCGAGGTGGTAAGCATCCAGAGAAAGGGCATGAGCATGGAAAGGGCGCCCAGGGTCAGGAAGATATACGCCAGGGCCTGTATCCCGTTTGTTTGTTTTCTGGTCATCATATCCCCCTAGTATATGTCCCGTATTTTCTTCTCAAAACGCATGTTGATGATCGTGATGGTCATGATCACGAAGAAGAGCAGGTAGGCCAGGGCCGAGGCGTAGCCCATCTTCATGTACTTAAAGGCGTTCTGGTAGAGATAGTGCGCCAGGAGCGATGAAGAACGCCCCGGACCGCCCTTGGTCATCAGGTTTACGATGTCGAAGGTCTGGAAGGAACCGATGATGGAGGTAACAAACACAAAGAACGTGGTGGGCGTGAGCAGCGGTATGGTGATGCGGAATATCTGCTGCCATCTGCTTGCGCCGTCCAGTTCGCTGGCCTCATAGTAGACCGTGGAAATTCCCTGGAGCCCGGCCAGAAAGATCAGCATACCGTAACCGGCCCCTCTCCAGATGGAGACGATACACACCGAAACCAGGGAGAGCCTGCTCGTGGTGAGCCACTGAATGGGGGGAACGCCGAAAAACGAGAGAAAATAGTTGATCAGGCCGAATTCCGGGTTGTAGAGCCACTGCCACACCACCGCGATGGCCACCCAGGAGGTGATCGAGGGGAGAAAAAACGCCGCCCGGTATAACCGTTTCAAATGGATGTCCGAATCCAAAAGGATCGCCAGGAAGAGGGACACCACAATACCTGCGGGAACGGTAATAAGCGTGAATACCAGGGTGTTCCGCAGGCACTCCAGGGCGACCTCGTCCTGAAAGATGCTGATAAAATTTCCCAGGCCGGTGAATTTCATGGGCGAAATAATGTCGTAGCGCGTCAGGCTCATGACAAAGGTCCAAATGATGGGAAACAGCATAAAGACCGCGAAGAGCAGAATGTTCGGCGCGAGCATGACAAAAGCATAGGGCGTATCGTTGAGGATCGTCTTTTTCTTAACCCCGGTCATGGGGAACCTCCTGGGTGAACAGCCTGAAGGCGCTTGAAACGCGCTTCCAGGCCGCAGTTTTTCTGTGCGGGTTGTGTAAGCAGCCCTATTGAATACTTTTAAGCTCCCCGTTGGCCCGTCTTTCGATGTTGCCAAGGATAACGCTGATGTCCTCGTTGTCCTTAAAGTACTTATCCTGCTCTTCGGAGATGATGTCCATGGTTATCTGCAATTTGGCCATAGCCTCCGGGGCCACCGCCACATCCCGCAGGTATTCCCGCATCTGCCGGTAGTAGGGGCCCAGCCGCGCTTCGTCATACCAGCCGTCGATACCGGCGGGGCCGTCCGCCCAGAGGGAATAGCGGTTGGGAAGCCACAGGCCCTCTTTGCAGAGCTGGCCCTGGTACTCCATGCCCGAAAGGAACTGGAGGAATTTCCAGGCCTCCTCCGGGTGCTTTGACGCCTTGGCGATGGAATGGAGGTGGGCCTGTCCGGTGGTGATGGGATTGCCGTAGGAGGGAATCGGGGCGATGCCCACGGGGAAGTCCAGGGTGGAAAGCTGCTGAAGCGCCCAGGAACCGTCCATGAGCATGGCTACCCTGCCGGTCTGGAGCATCTGGGCCGCGTTCATGCCGATGTTCTCCAGGGTGGAGGACGCGGGCATGGAACCGTCTTCCACACGGATCGCCTTGATGGTTTGGAGGACCCGTTTTACCTCTGGGGAATTGTAGGTACAGGTAAGCCCGTCAGGGGAGAAGGGCGCGCCGCCGCCGGAGCTAATCTGGGCGAAGATCATCCCGCCGTTGGATTCAAGGCCGTAGCAGCCGTAGATTCCGTCTTTAGTGAGCCGTTTTGCCACAGCCCGGAATTCATCGATGGTCCAAATCCTGCTGACATCAGCGGAAGGATAGGGTTCGCCGTACTTGTCGAAAAGAGCTTTGTTGTAGTAGATGATGGGCGACACGGAGCAGGAAGAAATACCGTACACCCGGCCGTCTATTTCCATAATTGTCCTGGAGGAGGCAATAAAATCGTCCAGGGGGAATTGGGAGGTAAAACGATCGGTGATGTCCAGTAAAACCCCGCGGCTTATGAGGGTTCTATAAAAATCGGAGCCGCAGAAAAACACGTCCGGAGGACTGTTGCCCGCGATGGAGGACAGCAGTTTGGCGCCATAGTCGCCGCTGGTGGGCGTATAGACAACTTTGATGCCGGGGTTGGCCGCCTCAAACGCGGCAATGCCGTTCCGTACCGCCTGGGTCTCCAGGGGGCTCGCCTCCCAGCCCATGAAGGTAAGGGTTACGGTCCCGCCGCCCGCTGAGGAAGCGCCGCCGCCCGCGGATGATCCCCTTTGGCAGCCCGCAAAAGAAAATCCCAGGAACGCCGCCGCGGTGAGCGCAAAAATAGTTCTTTTCATCTTTCTCTCCTTAACAAAAAATTGATTACCCCAGTCTAAGGCTGCGGTAATTTCCACGCTTGGAATTAGTTATTAGTGTAGATTGAATTGAGGTGGGCGCAACCTATAAAACAATAGATTAGGTGTTAAAAATCTATATGCGGTATTTTGTTTATGCGAGGGGTTACAAACCACTGTCAACAACTTAAGAAATTAGTGGAGGGCAAGCCCCCCTCGCTCCAGCCCTGCGGTCTTCCGCTACCCCCATGCGGGGCTGGACGCTGCGCCGGCTTGCGTCCGAGTACCCCCGCCGCCCCCGGCAAACAACCGCGACCGCAGGGCGTTGACCCGGTTTATGCGGCACGGCGTAGCGCTCGTAATACCCCCTATTAGCACACCTGCGCGAAGGCTTTAGCCTGAGCAGAGCGCGGACGGCTTTATTCTTTTACCGCGCCCAGCATGATGCCTGAAATAAAGTAGCGCTGCAAAAACGG
>JAITHH010000212.1 GCA_031280065.1 Treponema sp.
CCTCTTTTCTTCGTCCGCTGCTCGTGTTAGGCTGGCCCCATGAGTTTCTATTGTCTGCTCTGGGGGCCCCTGATATACCTCCTCTGGCGTTCCCTCTCGCCTGAAAAAACGCTTGGGGCTGCCGCCGGAATCTGCGCCGTGATCTTGGGGAGCGCTGCGGCGCTTTCACGGTATTCCTTCGGCTCCTTCTTCGATGCCGAAGGCTTTGCCTGGTCCCGGTGGCTTGGAATTCTGGCCGATTGGATAGCGCTCCCGGCGCTGCTCCCCATGGCGGCGTACTGCCTTGCATCCGCTCCGTTCCGGCGCTTCCGGCCTGCGGGACTGCGGGACTTTACCTTGCTCGCCCTGATCCCCCAGGGAGCGGAGGGCGTATTGACCTGGAGCGGACGGCAGGACCCCGCTCTGCTGGTCCTCCTGCCCCTGCTCTGGACCGCCCTGGCGTCGGGCATCCCCTTTTTGCTGGGGCCTATCATGGAAAAGCGGAGGCGGATCATTGCCCCGGCTGTCCTGGGCATCCTGCTCCTGCCCTCGGCTGCGGCAAGCGCTTCCTGGGCTTTCTTTGTTCATTATCCCTTGGCGGGGTATCTGTGCGGGGGACTGGTCTGCATACCCATGGGACTTGCGATAGCGTTTTCCCTCGCGGCCCGGCGGACGGCAAATTCATCCAGGGAAGCACTGATTTATTCGTCATTGTCAAAAGAGTCCACGGATTAACACGGGTTTACACCGCAGGGATCGCGGAAAAGCACTAAAAGCGGGCCAGCGCGGGAATCGCTTTAAGCACCGCGTCATCGATTTTCCGGCCCCCGGCGCTGAGTCCCAGTTTCCGGCCCAGGCGGGTTTCTCCGTGGAAGTCGCTCCCCTCGGTGATAACCAGGCCCAGGGAGCGCCCCAGTTTCTCCAAGCGCCCGCAGGTCTGCGCGGTGGCGGCAGGATGCCACGCCTCGATGCCGTCCAGTCCTTGCCGGGCGAGATTCGCTATCAGGGCGGGCAGGCGGCCCCAGGCGGTAAAGAGAGAAACGGGATGGGCCAGCACCGCCAGGCCGCCGGATTCCTTGATCACGCTGAGGGCCCGCTGGAATTCAAGACCCGCCTTGGGAACATAGAGGGGCTTGCCCTTTGCCAGGTAGCGGGCAAAGGCTTGATCGCGGTTTTTGACAATCCCCCGCTGTACCAGGAAGGCCGCGAAATGGGGCCTTCCGACAGAGCCGCCGCCTGAAAAAGCGCGTACTTCCTCATAGCCGGCGCAGATGCCCAGCGTCCGCATCCGCTCCAGCATCTCCTGATTCCGCGCTTCCCGGCGGCAGGACAATTCAGCCGCCGCGTTGAGAAAGCCCTCGCTGGGGCGATCTATTCCCAGCCCCAGGAGGTGGAATTCACCCCTGATAGACCGCTGGAGCAGCGGGTTCCCGGACAAGCCCGCTTCCCAGGCGATCTCAAACTCGATACCCGGAATGAAGCGGATGCCCAGCGCCGACGCTTCGTTTTTCGCCGCCTCCAGGCCCCCGATGGTGTCATGATCCGTCAGGGCAATGGCGGAAAGTCCCCGTTTTGCCGCGCTACGGATCAGTGCTTCCGGGCTGAGGCTTCCATCGGAAACGTTTGAATGGGTGTGAAGATCGATCATGCGTACAGGGTATCACAGCAAGAATATCCGGGATATATTAGTTGACTGATCCGCGCCTCATCCATAGAATAAAAAGAGAAATGATATAAGATAGTAAGAAGTACGGAAAGAAAGCAGATGCCTAAAACGTTGCAATATAAAGAAGGTTCTCTCATTTACTTCCAAGGAGACGCGGCTAATGAGGTCTTTATCCTCCAATCCGGGGGGGTTCAGTTGGCCTATCAGAACATTGAGAACGGCGAGGATATGCATGAAACGGTTCAGCCGGGGGAATTCTTCGGGCTGAGGTCCGCACTGGGCCGCTATCCAAGGGAAGAGAACGCCATTACCGTGCGGGACAGTTCTATCATGACGCTGACCACGCCGGAATTCGAGATTCTGGCCGCGGCAAATCCCCGAATCTCCATGAAGATGCTGCGGGTGTTTTCAAAACAACTGCGGCGCTTCCACCAGCAGGTCTCCAAACTGACAGAAGCCCAGATGCCTGACCCTGAAGAGGGGCTTTTCTCCGGGGGACTCTACTACCTCAAAAACAAACGCACCGCCCAGGCCGGATATATGCTGAACTGCTATCTCACCTACTACCCCTCAGGCAAGTATGCGTCGGAGGCGGCAAAACGGCTGAGATCGCTGGGAAGCGCGTTCAAACAGAGCGCGTCTCCGTCCAGGGAGGCCCAGACCCCGCAAGCCGCCAAGGGGCCGCCGCTGTCCGGTATGGCCCGCGCCTATCAAGACGCGCTGGCGCTCGTTGACCGGCAGGACTATGGGCGGGCCTATATCGCGTTTAAGAAAATCATTGACGATGATGACGGCTCTGAGTATGCGGCCAAAAGCCGCTTTGAAACCGGACGCTGTTTTTTCCTGCTTGAGCGCTTCGAGGAGTGTATTCAGTATTATACGGGAATGATCACCAAGTACCCCAAACATCCCAGCCTGGGAGACGCCCTCTTTTACATGGGCCAGTCCCATGAACGGATGGACCGGACCGCGCAGGCCGCGACTTTCTACAAAAAGGTTTTGTCCATGACCGCCGGTGAAAAAAACGAGACGTACAGTAATGCCCAGCGGGCATTGAGCGCCCTGGAGGGATAACATGGCATCCGGTCTTGATATGGAATCTTTTAGCCGTTTTGCCCGGACGTTTCAGGCCGGGGAGCTGATTTTTGCCGAGTTCGAGCCCGGCGACACCTTCTACCTTATCCAGACAGGGCGGGTGCAGTTGGTCAAGATCATCGGGGACACTGAAAAGACGCTGGATATTCTCCAGCCGGGGGATATGTTCGGCGAAATGGCTATCCTGGAAAATTCCCCCCGCTCGGCGACAGCTATCACCCTGGACAAGGTAACGGTGCTGGAATTCAACCGCCGGAATTTTGAAATCCTGATGCTGGGGAACCCTCAGATTACCCTGCGGCTTCTCAAAATATTCGCCAAGCGGATATACGATTTTAGACGCCGGTTCATGATCCTCACCCTCAAAGAACCCCACGTGAAAATCGCCGATGTCTTCCTGATGCTCGACGAGACCGAACCGGGCATTGACCGGCACTCGGAGCAGCGGATGTTTAAAACTACCATAGAAGATGTGGCCCGCTGGGCCGGCGTTGATATTCAGCAGACCCGCGACATTCTAAGCCAATTTGCCAACCAGCACCGTATCGAATTCTACCCTGATATAATCGTGGTCAAGAACATTAACGACTTTAACCGCCTGGTACGCGCCCGCCGCAAGTAAGCGCATAAAGCCGGGCGCGGCCCTTGCAAGAACCGCGCCCGGTTTTCGTTTAACCCCGTATTTTCTCTACCCATGCGGCAAACGCGGCGGCGTAATCAGCCAAGAACTTCCCCGTCCCCTCGTTCTTGAGCGCCCCCCGCTCGTCAAACAGCGAAGCTGCTTCCCCGATGTAGGCTTCCGGCTGCTGCATAAGGGGAATATTGAGAAACACCACGGTCTGCCGAAGGTGATGATTCGCCCCGAACGCGCCCATCTTGCCGGGAGACACGCTGATGATCGCGCCGGGCTTGCCATTCCATGCGTTCTGACCATAGGGTCTGGAAGCAATATCCAGCGCGTTCTTCAAAAGCGGCGGGAAAGAACGGTTGTATTCGGGAGTTACCAGGAGAACGCCGTCCAGGGACTTTACCGCTTCCCGGAAGGCGCTCCATTCCGCGGGGGTCCGCCCCTCGTCATCATAGTCTTGATTGTACATTGGCAGGGTTCCAATGTCCATCGTCCGCATTTCAAACGCGCCGGGCATCCGGGCGCATACCAGCGCCGCGATCTTCCGGCTGTAGGAATCTTTTCTGGCGCTTCCTACGACTACGCCAATCCGTATTTTGTCCATAGTTTAAGTATAGCGGATTGTTTTGCTGTGCGCCAGTTAACGCTGTCCCGCAAAGAAGGAAAGAGTGAGAAAGCGGCAACGTCTGGCTCACTTCCTCGGTTTCTGCCGATACGATGGTCTGCGTCAATCCCGGCGAGCAGGTGATCCGGCCCCGATAACTCTGTTTTATACACGTTTTTGCTAGGTTTACCGGGTTTACCGCGATAAGAAAGGAGCCGCGGACCGGAGAATGAGAAAAACCGGTCCGCGGCCATGCACCTTCAGCATTGTCCGATACTAAAAATGCATAGGAAGATTCCGGCCCCGAAGGGCCGAGGGGTCAGACGAATCTGACACCCC
>JAITHH010000013.1 GCA_031280065.1 Treponema sp.
GGATATGCAAAAACACCTTGCCCCGGTTTTGCAAAAAATGGCGGCGGAGGGCGCTTTCGACAATATCAAGCCCGGCCTGCTGGCCTGCGGGCTCTCCGTACTCCATGTGGAATGTAACCGTGGAAAAAACGAGCCCTTTCTTCACCTGACGCTGGACGAGACGGCGGCAAAAGCACAGGCGGAAGCGCTGGAACTGTTGATTGCCGGACTGGAGGAACGCGTCGAAAGCGGAAATTTTGATGCCGTTACGGAAGAAACGCTGGAAACCGCCGGCAGTGCGTTACTTGACGAGGTGTATCTGCTCCGGGATATTCCGCGCTTCAGGCGGCTCATGGAAAAATATACCTACAATCTGCACAACCCGAAAATCGCCGGGGCCGCCCACCAGCTTACAGGACAATACGATCATCTTGACTTCGCGCTGAAAAACGACTGGAGCGCCCATAACCTGCTCAATTATAACGACCGGTGGAGCAAAAAAAGTATTGAGCAATCCCTTTCCGAATGGGATGATTTCCCGGCGATGAAGGCGCGGATGGCCGCCTATGCGGAGGAGCAAAAGGCCCGGGACGAGCGCGGCGGCGCGGGCGGAAAAAAGGCAAAGAAAACCAGCCAAAGTGCGGATTCCTTTGCGGAGCATTTTACCGAAGCCGGTGTTTTCCTCAACACAAATAATGTCATTGCCAGGGCCTACAAAAACGGGAACATCTATATCCGCTTCAAAATCGAGGGAGAGGCGGGATACGCCGAAGCCCTGGATTGGCTGAACGCCCTGCTGGAAAAAAAATACGCGGATCTCAACAGCGGCTACAGCATCCATGTGCGATTTTTAATCGAGCCTGTGTTTATCAAGCAGTTGGAAAACGCCGTCAACGAGGACGAGGGCTACGGCTTTCCCAAAACAAGCTGCCATGCTTTTTTTGCCCGGGCGGTGCAGTACCTGGCCCTGCGCGAAAAGGTAAAGCGCTACGCCGAAAACGCGCTTCACAAATACGACTGGTACACCGACCTGGACGGCGAAGAAAACACCGTTACCGGAACCTTTGCAGCGCTGGCACTGGCCTTTTGCGAGGAACAGTACGTCCCCCTGGCCGGGCTCTACGGACGGGAGAGCGATGACGAACATCAGTATATCCAGCTTATGGTGACGAAACCGCTGTTCAAACAATGGGGGGCGACACCTGCCGTGGCCTGCGCGTTATTCGACATCGCCGCGTCCAACGGGCAGGACGGGGAGATTTACCTGCCGCAAGCCCTGCTGCAATCCCCCGCGTGCCTGAAAGCGATTGTGGAGCATTGCGAAACCGGCCCCCTGGCGGGGGACAAGTTCCTCAAACACTGCGTACCCCGTTTTGTGGAGGGTATCTGGAGCGATGATGCCAAAAAGAACCTCAAACGTCTTGCCCTTATGCGTAATGACGCGGCCCCGGCGGAGGATAAAAACACCATTGCGGAGTTTTACAACTTTTACAAAAAATACGCCGCCGAGCTCCACGGTGAGGACTACGGCAATGACATACACTTTGAAGGTGAGAGCCCGCCGGACATTGTTATTCCTGAGTATCACGAAAACCCGCCGCTGCTCCTCTCCCGCAAAGAGGCGAAGGCTGCGGGCTGGGAATGGGACGATGACTGGTACGATGACAAGCGCGGCATTCTGGTTCATCCCGCGTCTGTGGACAGCCTGGAGCTCTACGACTACATCACCGCCCAGTGGGAACTGGCCTGCAAAAACCATAAAAACCTTGCCATGTCGCGCCATTGGAGCGAAGAATGTTTCCGGGTGGGCGAATATGTTTTCAACACCAGGGGGATGAAGTATTCCTGCGCCCTGGTGCTGACCGACGGGAAGAACAAGCCCTTTGCGCTCTACGGCATTTTGAACGCCGTGCCGCTGGTTACCCGCTGGTGCAGACGCCCCTTCAAGACCGCGGAGGAAGCCTACGCCGCCCGCGTGTCCGCGCTGATCAGGGAAGCGCCGGAAAAGCCGGTTTCCAGCGAAGCGGATTTGGCCCTGGAAAAACGCCATGATGTTGCCATGCCGGCCTTATTTTACGAGCAGTTTTGGATTGCCGGGCAGATTGCAAAGGAATTCACGCCGGAACAGGGGCGCTTTTACGACGCTGCTTTGGTGGTACGGATTCAGATTGCCAAAAAAGCCAAGGACGATGGGCTTGTGCGGGAATTGACGGAGGAATTGGCCGCGAGGAAATAAGGCGCTCCGTACTTCCCAGACCAGCGGGCCCAGGAAAATTGAGCAGTGCGAACAGACAGCACACCAGGAGCCGGGGCTTGGACCGATAGGCCCGCGAACCGCAGGCCAGAAGCCCCGTATTTACGCCCAAAAACAAACGCTTCACCGGCCCTTCTCTACCGCAGCGTCCGCAGGAGGCTCCGCAGTTCCGGGTTGGCGGCGGTTTCAATGGCGGCGGCGGGCGCGGCCTCGCTCTTGGCCGGCTGGAGGATAACCTCATCGCCCGCCGCAATGCGGTCAAAGAAGCCGTTACGGGTGAGGATTCCAACGCTCACTTCTTCATCAGCGTGTTCGATGCGCAGCGTGCCCACCACATCCTGAGGGGTGTAGGACAAACCGATCCCCTCGTTGACGATGCCCGCAGCGCCTTTCTTCACCACCTCGTAAACCGCGCCCGGAGCCGCGCCGTCCACACGGCCCTTGTCGATGAGACCCTCAGAGGCCCGCCGCTCCAGTAATTCCCCCCGGAAAGGCAGCGCTAACCGCACCTGATCCACCAGGCCGCGGGAAGCGTTCCGCAGCCGGTCGCCGCCGGTACGGTAGGTGGAGAACGTCCCTGCCGGGGAGCCGGTGCGGCCCACAAAGAGTTCGCCCTTGAGGGCCAGGTCCCGCTCCGCCTCTGACACGGAGAGCAGGAGGAAATAGTCCGCGCCGCTTTCCCTGGCGGCCCGGAACGCCTGGGAGAACGAATCCTGCCGCAGGGGTAAATCCATGGACTGAATGTTCCGGTCGTGGGCCAGCAGGTCCCGGATATAAGCCGACGCGACCGCGCCCGCGTCAACATGGAAGAAACTGGATTGGGAGTTGATCGAGAAGACCGCCACCTTCCAATGCCGGCGGGACACTTCCACCGGGTCCACCTCCCAGCGGCGGTACAGGGCGTCCACCAGGAGGGCGTCGTAAGCCTCCACCGCGTCAGCCACTGCCCGGCGGGACTGGGCGTCCAGGCGGGAGGCGATGTCCCCCTCCTGCATGAAGCGCAGTTCCTCCAGATAGCGGGCCGGATAGCCCTGGAGCCGCAGCAGTTCAGCATAATCCCGGCGTTCCACCGCATAGGGATTCAGCCTGAGACCCCGGCGGTACTCAAAAAGGGCCTGATCCGCCAAATTCCGGGAGCGGAAATCCCGCGCCCGGGTGAAATGCCACGCCGCCCAGCGGACCCGTTCCGGGGCTTCCGCGGCGGTCGTGGACAGAAGCAGGTCCTCCAGCGAAGCGCGGATGAATTCATCATCGGGACTGGCTGAGGCGGCGGCGGCAAAGACCGCGGCGGCGTCAGCGCCGCGGCCCGTCATGCGGTAGGCCATCCCTTTAAGATACCAGCTTGCCGCGTCGTTCCGGTTGACTGCCAACGCCTCATCGGCCAGGCGGGCCGCCTCCTCGTACTGGCCGGAGCGGTAGCGGAGACTCGCCAGGAGCGAACGGGCCGGGGCGTAGCCGGGCCTGAAATGCAGGGCCCGTTCAGCGTAGCGGATCGCGCTGGCAAAACGCCCGTCCAGGGAATCCAGATAGGCGGCGTAGTAGTAGACCCGGTAATCGCCGCTGTGCTGGGTCAGCGCCCGCTCGATGTAGGAACGGGCGCCCTGATTATCCCCCAAAGAGCCCAGCACCAGGGCCAGGGAGATGAGCAGCCGCTTATCGTCAGGATAGCGGCGCACCGCATCCCGGTAGCGGGTCAGGGCGTCCCCGGTTCTGCCCCGCGCAATGTCAAGCTCCGCCGCAGCAAAGAGGGCCTCGCGGTTGTAGGGTTCCCGCTCCAGCACCCCGCTGATGACCGGGGCGGCGCTCTCCAACTGCCCCAGGGCGATGAGGGTAAAGGCTTCCAAATTAGCCAGGGCCGTACTCCCCCGCGCCAGGGACCGGGCCTTCCGCGTCCAACTGAGGGCCTGATCGAATTCCCCCAGCTCGTAGTAGCACTCCGCAAGCGCGGCGGTGGATTCAGCGTGGGCCGGAGAAACACGCAGGGCTTCCAGGAACGATTCCGCCGCCGCGTACCAGTCCCCGGCGATCATCGCGTCCCTGCCCCGCTCGTAAAAGGCTTCCGCGCTGGTTCCGCTCCGGCTCTGGGCCGAAAGCTCCGCGCCGGGCAGGATGACGGCGCTGAACAGCGCGCACAACAGCGCGCACAGCGGAACGCACCGGTGTGCGTACCGTATGAAAAAACGCAGCTTCATTAGGGACGCTCCCTTAGGATGATCTTCACCGTGTTGATCCGGTGGCCTTCCATCTCTTGGATGATAAAGTCATGGCCCTCGTAGACCGCTTTTTCGTACTTGACCGGGATCTTGCCAAACAGATCGAAGACAAAACCGCCGAGGGTATCGAAGTCCTCGGCGGGCAGGCTGATACCCAGCGCTTCGGACAGGTCTTCCAGGTTCACCCGCGCGTCGCAGAGGTAGGAATTCTCCCCCAGATCGAGGATGTCTTCGCGCTCGTTGTCGAATTCATCCTGAATGTCCCCGATAATCTCTTCTATTATATCTTCCATACAGACGATTCCCGCCACGCCGCCGTACTCGTCCACCACCACGGCGATATGTACGCGCCGCCGACGGAGTTCCCGGAGCAGTTGGTCGATGTGCTTGGAGAGGGGCACAAAGAAGGGCTTGCGCAGCAGGGCCCGGACGTTGATGGTTTCCCTGCGGACCAGGCATTTGAGCGCGTCTTTGACGTAGAGAATCCCGATGACATTATCAATCGTGTCTTCGTACACGGGAAAGCGGGAATGGCCGCTCTCGGAGATCGTGGTTAAAAGCTCGTCGTGGGGAGTGTCCGCGGAAAGGAAAACCGTGTCGGTACGGGGGATCATCACCTCCCGTGCGGTCGTGTCCGAAAGCTCCACCACGCCGCGGATCATCTCCTGCTGTTCCGACTCCAAGGTATTAAAGGTCTTGGTATTCATCTCGGCCTTTTTAAATAAGGATTTAACAAAGGTTCCGGCGCTCATGCTATTCTACTCCCGCCGCCTGCCGGGACAGGATCCGCGCCCCGGCTAATTGGGCTAATAACTGTTCCTGCAAGCGCAGCATGGGCTGACTTTCCTCGTTGGTATCGTGATCCATACCATCCAAATGCAGGACGCCGTGAATTAAGAGGCGGCGCAATTCTTCATCCTCGCTTACTTTATAATATCGGGCGTTTTCCGCCAGAGTTTCTAAGGAGATGACGATGTCTCCGGGCAGATACCAGGTTTCACCGTCCGCTTCGGACACGCTCTCCCCCAGGCTGAAGGAAAGCACGTCCGTCGGCTCGTCCCGGCTGCGGAAGCGGGCGTTGAGACCCTGAATATACCCGTTATTGCACAGCAGCACCGATATATTCCAGCGATCCCGCCCCAGAAGGGCCAGCAGTTTGAGAATATAATCTTTCAGCGCATCTGTCCAAGGGGGTAAAGGCGTCTCCTCTGCCGAAACAGCGACCCGGTTCACGATGATTGTTCCTTTTCACCGGACATTTCGTCCTCGGACAGAACGTCTGCGGACTGAAAGTCCGCAGACGTTCTGTCCGAGGCTTGGACCTCCGGGCCCTTGGCTTCGGGCGCGGGGGCTGCGGACGGGGCTGCGGCCGCTTTGGGTTTCGCTTTTGCGTCCGGGGCCTTGACGTTCTTAGGGTACTCAATCCGGGAGTGATAGTGGCCCGCCAGGACCCGGACAAACGCCTTTTTGATGGTTTCTAGGTCCCGGAAGGTGAGTTCCGAGTGGGAGAGCTGATCGTGCTCGAATTTCGCCATGATCAGCTCCTGGATGAATTTCTCAATGCGGGCTGCGGTGGGCTTTTTCAAGGTCCGCACCGCCGCCTCGGTTACGTCCGCCAGCATGACCACCGCCGACTCCCGCGACCGGGGCGGGACGCCGGGGTACGAGAAGTCTTCGGGATTCACCTGGGATTCACGCTTGAGCGCGGCGTTGTAGAACCAACTGATCACTGAATTGCCGTGGTGCTCGTTGATGATGTCGATCACCGCCTTGGGGAGCCCCAGGCTCCGGGCTTTTTCCACCCCCAGTTTGACGTGGCTGCGGATCACCGTGGCGGAAAGCCGGGGGTTGATGTCGTTGTGCTTGTTGTAGGCGCTCTGGTTTTCCACAAAGTAGCTGGGCTGCTCCATCTTGCCGATGTCGTGGTAGTAGGCCCCCACCCGCCCCAGCATGGGATTGGCCCCGATCTCCTGGCAGGCGGTCTCGGCCAGGTTTGCCACCATGACCGAATGACTGTAGGTTCCGGGGGCCGCGTTGAAGAGCCGCTTGAGGATGGGTGCGTTGAGGTCGGACAGCTCGATAAGCCGGAAGGCGGTAACCGCGTTCAGGGCGTGTTCCAGGAGGGGGAGGATTCCCAAGACCAGCATCCCCGAAGCCAGGCCGTTAAAGACCGACCAGAAGAGCATCACCGGGTAGCGGGAGAGGGGGCTGCGGAGGATCAGCAGAACGGCCAGCGCCGCGACGCAGTTGGCCCCGCCGATGACCAGCCCGGCCCTGACCATGTCCATCCGCTTCTGGGCTCCTTGGAGCGCGTAGGCAGCCACCAGGCCGGACGTGAGGGCGAAGACGTAGGAGGGAACCTCGAAGAAGCCCGCCAGAAACACGATCAGCGGCAGGATCAGGGCTATGGCCGTTCCCAGCACGGGGCCAAGTAATATAGAAGGAAGCATCACCACCAGGGCAGTGGGCAGAAACAAGGCCGGCGGCAGGCCGGTATTCAGGGCAAGCCGCTGGAAGAACACCGCCCCGACGATGTAGATCGCCGCCAGCGCCGATAAGAGGTACACCTCCGCGGGGCTCAAGAACCTGCCAAGGGTGCGCTTCCCCCCCATGAACAGCAGAAAGGCGTACAGGAGCAGGAGGACGATGATTTGGCCCGCAAGCATCCGGGGATCGCCCCGGCTGCCCGGCATCCCCAGGACCCGGAGCTTGGTCATGTCTTTCTCGGTGATCACAAAGCCCTTGCGGATGACCAGCGTTCCCGGCTCGATGCGGGTGAGTATGGGCTCGATCTTGGCGGCGGCTTCGGCGGCCTTTTCCCGCGTATCTTCCAGGGAGAAAAAGACATTCTCGCTTAAAAAGGGCAGGATGAGATCGGGCCCAAGCCGGAGGAAGGCCGGGGGAAGGCGGTTATCGGCGGCGTAGAGTTCCAGGGCCGCGCGCGCGTTGTCCAGGGTGATGAGCTGGCTGTAGCGCACCTGCTCCCGCTCGGTCCGGGGGCCGTAGTTATGGCGCAGTTCCGCGGCTTCCTGGTTATAGGCTTCGAGCCCTTCGGGGGGCAGGGCGAAAATTCCCGTCTCTAAGAGGTAATCCAGGGCGGCAAGCCCGTATTGGAGGAGTTGGGAGCCATCGCGCTCTTCATAAAGGGCTTCGAGGGTTCCGGCGGCGATCCTGCCGGGGAATTTCTCCTCGATGCGGCGGCTGAAGGCCGCTGCGCTGACCGCTTTTCCGGCAAGGAGTTCCTGGGCCAGGCTGGAAAAGGCCGCGAAAGCGGCGGTTATCTTCTGGGTCTGGTCTGCGGAGTAGGTAAAGATCGCCGGAATCTGCTTTTCCTGCTCATGGCGGAGCGCGGCGGTCGCTTCCTCATCAACATAGGCCACGGCCCGGTCAGCCGCGACATCCCGGTCGGCCACCATGCCGGCCTCAAAGCCCTGCGCTCCGCCGTCCGTTCCCAGGGTGATGTAGCCGCGTCCGATGATAATTGCCCCCAGGGAGACCAGGAAGGCGGCGAAGGTAGCCAGGGCAGGCCCGGTGCGGCGTTTCAAGGGGGTGAGTATGTTCACCAGAAGTGCCCGCAGAGACGCAGCCAAGGCTGCATGAACGGGCGTATTATTCTTTTTCATGGTCATAAGCCTGAATGATTTTTTTAATGAGGGGATTGCGGACAACATCAGCGGTGTGGAAGTAGGTAATGTGAATTCCCTCAACTCCGGCCAGAATACTCACGGCGTGGAGGAGCCCGGAATCAACGCGCCGGGGAAGGTCGATCTGCGTGGTATCGCCGGTGATCACCGCCCGCGCACCCTCGCCTATCCGGGTGAGGAACATTTTCATCTGCTCCTTGGTGGTGTTTTGGGCTTCGTCAAGAATGATCACGGCGTGGTTAAGGCTCCGGCCTCGCATATAGGCGAGGGGGGCTATCTCGATGGTGTGGTTCTCCTCCATGCGGCGGATGTTTTCGTAGGGAATCATGGCTTCCATGGCGTCGTACAGGGGCCGCAAATAAGGGTTGATCTTCTGGGTGAGGTCTCCGGGGAGGAATCCCAGGCTTTCGCCCGCTTCCACGACCGGCCTGGTCAATACCAGCTTGCGCATCTTCTTGGAAAGGACGAGCCGCAGGGCTTCAGCCACGGCGAGGTAGGTCTTGCCGGTTCCCGCAGGCCCGACGCAGAAGCATATTTCGTGGGTACGCATCCCCTGGATATAGGACGCCTGGTTCCGGCCCCGTGGGAACACGCCGCGGAAGCCGCGCGGTATCTGGATCATGGCGTCCCGCATGGAATTCGGGGCGTTTTGCTCCGCGCCCTCCTCCCCGCCGCGTTCTTCTTCATCAGGAATTCCGGCCAGCGCCCTGACGTACTCAGGCGAGGGGATTTCGCCCTCGCGGACTGCGGCGGCAAGACTGTCTATCATGGTTTTGAAGCGCCGCTGGCCGTTCTCTCCGGCCCCTTCCAGGCGGATTTCATTTCCTCTGGCGGCGATCCGTCCTCCCAGGGAGCCTTCGAGCGCCATGAGGTTTCCGTCGTTTACGCCGCAAACCCCAGCCAGTACGTCCCGGCTGTCCAATACGATGGTAATGCTATCCTCCAATTGCGCCCCTAAATAAAACGTTATGTACCATAATATCGTAAGTTCAAAACAACTGTATAACCCGTATACCGGGAAGTCAAGTAGGAA
>JAITHH010000241.1 GCA_031280065.1 Treponema sp.
TGATCCGGGCTCGATGCACGCCGAGATTCTGAACTTTATCGAGAAGAACGCTTATACCCTGCGGGGAGTGCTGCTCACCCATGAGCACCGCTCTCATACAGGGGGCTTGAAAACCCTCAAGCGCATCTACGACACGGATGTTTACGCGGTCAATCATCTGATCATGGATCAGCGGACCATTCTGGTGAAGGACGAAGAGCATCTGCGGATAGGGACCTTCAATGTGGAGGTAATATCCGTGCCCGGTCATTCGGCAGACTCGGCGGTGTTCAAGGTAGACCGGCTGCTTTTTACGGGGGATGTTCTGACGGCGGGGATGGTGGGCACGACGGTGAGTTCTTACGGCGCGTCAGTACAGATGACCGCGCTGCGGAGCAAGATATTCGCGCTTCCGGGAGATTTTACCGTCCTGCCGGGGCATGGCCCGCCCAGTACCCTGGAGGCGGAGCGGCGTTTTAACGCGGGGGTTGAGCGCTATACAAACCTGAAGAGCCGCCGTACCCAGTTCTTTCTCACCCTGGACTAAGAATGCGGGGGGCCATCGAACCGCAGGTTCGCGGCCCCCCAGTCCCCCCCTTTAAGTTGTTGACAGTGCCTCGCGCCCCCCGGAGGGCTTAACGGATGAGTGCCGAGTGGACTCGCCCCGCCTCTAAACCCCAGCGCCGGTTGACATACCTCGAAAACGCCTCCGCTTCCGCGCTCAAAACCCTCGATAGAAGCGATGTATCGTCAGGCAGCACGGAAGCCCGCCATGAAGACGCGATCACCCCCGCCAGCGTGTTCCCAAAATACCCGCCCGCCTGGGAAACCGGCTGCTGCAAACAATAGGCCATAAATTCGTTCACCATCAGCGAAGACTCATTCACGTCATAGCGCATATAATCAAAGTAGGAACGGAGAAACGCCTTCGCCTGGGGGTCCAGAGCGTTCCAGCGGCTCCGGCTGAAATCCCGGAAGTCCTGGTCAATGAAAAAAATACCATGAAAGCCCTCGTGGGTCATAAAACGGGCCCGAAGCGCAGCCGAAGATTCCCGCGAAACCGAAATCACCGCGCCCTCGCCTGCCCGCAGTCCCGCCCCGGTTTCCGCAATCACGCCCGTGTACCGCAGAACGGCCTGAAGTTCCCGCTCCTCCGCAGACAGGGGAAAATCAGCTTTCCCCGCAGCCTCAAAGAACGCGGCCAGGTCTTCCGCGGAATAATCATGGGCGTTCCAGCCGTGCAGCCCTTCCATCTCCCGGTCGCGCAGCAAACGGCCCCGGTAGCCGGCCTTCTCCGCAAAGAAGGCGAGCCGCTTGAAAAGCCGTTCCTGCACCCGGTAATCCGCCGTATCGAAGATGAGAATCGAGGGAAAGCGGGTCCAGCGGAAAACTTCATAGCGCTCGTCCCGCCAGGCATCCTGCGGGTAGGACAGCACAATGCCGGGGTCCGCGGGAACCGGCTCCAGGGGGAAGGGGCGATCCGGCGCGGCGGCAAGCTCCATTGCGTCCGGCAGTGTGTCCGTAGAGACCCGCAGGGGCCAGTACATCCGAGAAAGCAGGACCGGGGGAATTCGGATGTGCTCGAAAGGCGGCCCGCCCTCAAGCCGGTACTCGATTTCCGCGCCCCCGCCTTCAACCGCCGCCAGGGAGAGCGGGCCGGTCAGGGTCAATTCCAGTTCCCCGGCAGCGCGGCAGCGGGGGGGCGGATCGATCACCAGCGCATCTGCGTCACGGGACACAAAGGGAGTCAGCGAAAGGGCCGCTTCGCCGGGAAACGGACGGATAAAGCCGTACCAGCGGGGGATCAGGGCCAGTGAGCGCAGTTCAAAGGACAGCCCTGGAGGAAAGCGCTCCCCGGCAGGGCCGGGGAGAAACCGCAGGGTGAAGCCTTGCAGCGCACCTTCTTGAACCGGCACGGCGTAGCGTATCTCGAAGGGAAGTTCGCCCGGAGCCAAATACGCGGCCCCGCCGGGAAGCGCCCAGGATTCCCCGTCCAGTTCCAGGGCCGCAACCGGCGCTTCCAAAGGGGCCTCCAGGCGGTAGCGGAATTCGAGGGAATATCCGGCGGGAACCGCCAGCGGAGGCTCAAAATGATACCGGAGCGGGCGGACCGTTTCGGGCTTCCGGCTCGCAAGCTCCAGCCTTCCGGCGGCGGCCTCCTTGGAAGCGCCGTAGAGCGCCGGAGCCTGGCCCGGACTGTACAGGGGAAAGGCTGCGGGCCGTTTCACTGCGCAGGAACAGAGCAAGAGCAGTGAAAGGAGTAAACTCCGGGCCTTGCGCCGGAAACGCGGCAGGACGCGGGAAACCGGAACGCGAGTCATCAGAGGGCGACGATCCCTTTGGCGATGATCTGGGCAAGGGCGTAGCGCCGCTCCAGGGTCATTTCCCCGCCGTCCATAAGAAAATTCTCCAACTCGGCGGGAAAGGATGCAGGGAGCTTGGGAAGGGCGATGACTTGATCATAGTAGGCCCGGTGCGAGGGCTCGAAGCGGCGGTTCAGACAGAAGAGGGTAAAGCAGGCGAACTTGATGAAGCCCGACGAGGATATGAGGTAGTAGAAATCATCCCCATGGGCCAGCGCGGCCCCCAAGTCCCCCAGAAAGTGCTCCATCTTGGACTGAGCCGCCTCCCGCATCCGGGCCCAGAATGCGTCATTTGGCTTGCGCAGCCGCGCCCGGATAGCGTCAATCCAGCCGGTCCGGCTAAAGAGAATATCGCCGTGGGCCAGGCGGTAGAAGCCGTAGGTTCCCGAATCCTTGATAAGCCACAGGGATTCCTGCCGGGAATCGGCAAAGGAGACCAGTTCCTCAACGCGGACGGAGGATTTGTACTCGATCCGCACGGGAATCTCCCCCACGAGGAAGCGATCTTTGCCGGCCTGTCCAATGGCTTGGCCCGCGCTCTCAAAGGCGGCTATATCTTCGCCGAGCAGCCGGTTCCGCTCCTCCGCCTCCGGGATGACGCCGGTATAAAACACATCCAGGATCAGGGCAAAATAGGGGTCCAGGGTATCGGGCAGGGCCGCCTCGTTCAGCGAGACGCACTCCACGCCGGGCCATTGGGACAGGACCGATACCAGCCGGTCCGCTAACATTTTCGTCTTATATTTCATAGCAAAGAAGAGTATAACAGGATCAAGAACCTATGCAAATACATTTCACGGCGCTGCTCCCCCACCGCGATTTCAGGCGGATCCTCCGGGACTTCCGCCGGCGGCTCTTTGCCGCAGGGCTTTGGGGGGCCTATTCATTCCCGGAACTCGCGCCTTTGGCCCTTGCAGCGCGGCCCTGGACCCGGGAAGAACTCGGCGCGGCAGCCCGCTTTCTGCGGACCCAGTGCGGCGTATTCCAGTCCGGCGGCGGGCGGTTTTCGGCCTTTCCCCCCGGCGGCCCGCTCCTCTGGGGGCCCGCGCTGAACCTCCCTCCCCTCCCTTCCCCCGCCGGTTCGGTTCCGCTTGCAGCGCCGGTACTCTGCGCCGCCCTGATACCAGCGGCGGGCGGGGACGCGGCCCGGGCCGCGCTGGATCGCGCTCCCCCGCCGCCCGCGTTCCGCTTCAAAGCCGCGGCCCTGGTGAATGTATTCTGGGAATCCCTGGAGCAGGGAGCGGGGGCTTGCTCCTTTTCATGGCGGATTGGCCGTCCCTGCTGGCTCCCCGCCCCTCAAGAGGCGCGTCATGACGGGCGCTGAGGGTATCCGGCTTTCCGGCGGGCGGCTGCTGGTGGACTGCAAGGTACTGCCGGGGGCTTCGAAATCCACGCTTCGGGGGATGCGGGAGGGCCGCCTGTGGATACGGATCGCCGCAGCCCCGGAGGATGGCAAGGCCAATCAGGAACTCCGCGCTTTCCTGGCAGGGCTGGTGGGCTGTTCCCGGCGGGAAGTGGCCATACACAGCGGGGAGAAATCCCGCCTTAAAACGCTGTCCCTGCCCGCCTCCTGCCAGGAAAGCCTGCGGCGGCTTGTTATTGAGGGTGAGGGAACGGCCTGATTACCGCCTGTATGAATATGGTATGTTCGTTAAGGCCCCTCTCCCGCGCATGAAGTACCGCAGGGCAAGCTCTGCGGTATCTTTAATCTTCATGTTTCATTCTGATATGGAAACAGTTCAAGCTGCTTCCCTTCATGCCCTATTTGAAACGGCCATATATAGTGGTCCCCCTTAAAATAACCTAAGACCAATATTTGTATATGGCTGTTTCAAATAAGGCATAAAGGGGAGCCGTATCACGCAGCCCGCGTTTCATGTCCGCCCATTCTTTTTCGA
>JAITHH010000254.1 GCA_031280065.1 Treponema sp.
GGGCAGAGTTGTCCGGTAAATTTACCGCTGTAGGACTTGGGCTGCGAATATACGAGAGAGAGAGAGAGAGAGAGAGAGAGAGAGCAAATGCCGTGCCAAATCAGGCTGTCTTGCTAGGAAATCGTTGGCTCTAGTCTTCAACTTTGTCATTGATGATGATTCTACCAGGGATTGGAAGAAACGTCAAGGGGTTTGCCGGGAAAATGTAAAAAAGTTTTCTGGCGATTGAAGCAAAAACGTGAGTCCGCGCCTTATTATAGGTATGGACACGAAAAACCCTGTAACCAATCCCCAGCCCGGACAGCCCGCTGAACAAAACGCCGCGCATACGGCAGGACTGCAAACCGGGAGGAACACGGACGGAGAGCGGATCAACTGGCATCAGGCGTTTTACGGGGCGCTTCACCTGGAACTGGACGAATACCGCTCCTGCCTCGAATTCGAGACCGAACACCAGCTCACCGCTGAACCCCTGCGCATCGACATGCTCATCATCAAGAAAAGGCCGGAAATAATCATCCGCAAGAATATCGGCGTAATATTCCGGCAGGACAACGTGATAGAGTTCAAAAGCCCGGATGACTATATCTCTGTAGATGATTTTTATAAGACGATGGCTTATTGTTATCTGTATGCGGCGATTGAGCGGATTCCGGTAACCCGTCTGTCCCTGACCCTGGCGTGGAGCGGCTATCCCCGCAATGCGGCGGAGCACGGCTGGGAAGTCCGGGAACGGGAGAGTGGGAAGGTATTCTATGTTCCAGCATACTGAAACACCCTTGAAACATCCCGCTATCCATGATAAAAAAAGGCGTGAGAGATGCCGCGCCCCAAGAAGGACTCCGCTTTTCTTGTACCCGCTGTTCAGCTTGCTGCCGCTATGAACCGGGTTACGTGTTTTTGAGCCGGGAAGACGCGGAAACCCTGGCATCGGCGCTGGAAATAGCGTATGATAGATTTATTGTTACCTATTGCCGCTGGATACCCGCCGGAGGAGGCATTGAGCGGCTTTCTTTGCGGGAAAAAGCTGATTACGACTGTATCTTTTGGAGGGAAGGCTGTTCGGTGTATGAATCAAGGCCGCTCCAGTGCAGGACGTTTCCCTTTTGGCCCGCCAACCTCAGCTCCCCTGAGGCGTGGAAATCCGCCGCGGCGTTTTGTCCGGGAATGGATAAAGGAGCGCTCCATGGGTTTATGGAGATTCAACAAACACTGGCTCTGGAAAAGGGCCGCAGCATTATCACCCGTCCAGGCTGATGTTTTCCGGGGAGAATAGCGATGCGTATCCATTTTTGGGGTGTGCGCGGTTCCCTGCCCGCGCCTCTACAGCCTGCCCAGATAAAGAGTAAAATCTCCGCGATTTTGGAACGCCTGACCCCGGCGGACCTTGAGAATTCCCGTAACCGGGAGTGCTTTCTTGCCAACCTCCCCGCATGGCTGTTCGGCACTATCGGGGGGAACACCTCCTGCGTTTCGGTCCGGTTTGAAGGCCGTCCGGATGTTTTTGTGTTTGACGCCGGATCGGGAATACGGGAGTTAGGCATCGCCTTGAACCAGGAAAAGCCCCGGCCCAGCCATTACCGCATCTTCTTTTCGCACTTCCACTGGGATCACATCATGGGACTGCCCTTTTTCAACCCCGCCTACGACCCCTCGGTAACGCTGGACTTTTATTCCCCGGCGCAAAAACTGGAAGAGATACTGCGGGGCCAGATGAGCCCCCCCTATTTTCCTGTAAGCATGGAAATAATGAACGCGAAAAAGAATTTCCATATAGCGGATCGGTCTTTGGAACTGTCGGGAGTAACGGTTTCCTGCAAAAAAATGAACCACCCCGGTGATTCCTATGCGTATATGCTTGACGACGGCAAACGCCGCTTTATCTACGCCACCGACACGGAACTGTCTGCGGCGGATTTCATCAAAACCGACCGGGAAAACGCCGCCTTCTTCCGCGGCGCCGACTTCTTGATCATGGACTCCCAGTACACCTTGGGGGAAGCCATCGAAAAGTACAATTGGGGGCACAGCGCCTTCAGCCTGGCCGTGGATTTCGCGGCGAATTGGGGAATCAAACACCTCGTCCTCTTTCACCACGACCCCACGTACGATGACAAGAAACTCGGCAACATCCTCCAATCGGCCCGCTGGTACATGGAACGCATGAATATCGGGGACATTACCATTTCGCTCGCAATGGAAGGGATGGAGATAAGCCTGTAAGCATGGATACGCCTCCGGTCAAAGAACGGTTCTTGACGCTCGATGATCTCCACGCGCTGTTTCCCCGCCTCAAGCGTATGGAAGTGATGCTCGCGCCCTGGGAGCGGCAGGTTCTGCTGAAAATCGAGCGGGTTCTCTATGAATACCACTCGGTTGAAGAGCTGGAAGCCCTGCTCCAGGGGCCCGGCGGAACGGACGCCGCGCCGGGCAGGAGGAACCGGCGGTGAAACGGGGGCTCGGCAGGGGACAGGGGCGTTCCCGGACCAGCGCGGGGATTCCCCGGTTTATCCGCAGGTTCTGCGCCGTACTCAGCATCGTCATCGGGGGGGCGCTGGTATTGGGCGGCGCGGGCGCGGCGGTGGCGTTTTACTGCAACGCCCCTCCCGGCTCGCTCCCCGAATTCATCCCCCACAGTGATTCCCTGCGGCTGGAAGAGGACGGCACGGTGTACTTGGAAGTCCGCAGCGGGGAGAGCGCCATCGCGGTGGGGCGGCGGCTGGAACTGGCGGGACTCATCAAAACCCAGCTCTTCTGGAATCTGATCTTCCGGCTGGATCCGGAGTACATCAAAAGCGGAACCTACCGCCTGAATTACCCCGCCAGCCAGCTTGAAATCCGTGCGGCCCTGGTTTCCGGGCAGCAGATACTCCACCGGATCACCATCCCCGAAGGCTTGACCCTGAGCAAGATCGCCGCTCTGTTTGAAAGCGCGGGTATCTGCGGTGCGGGGGAATTCCTGGAGGCGGCCCGGGATAAGCAGTTGCTGGAGGAATTCCGCATCCCCGGGGCGACCATGGAGGGTTATCTCTACCCGGACACCTATCTGTTCCCCGCCCCCTATCCCGCGGCCCAGGCGGTGCGCGCTCTGGCGGATACCTTTTTCAAGCGCCTTGAGGGGATTGACGGCGCAGCGCTGATCTCCAGTCCTGATGAACTCCACCGCCGGGTGACCCTCGCCTCGATCATCGAGCGGGAATACCGGGTGTCCGATGAGGCCCCCTTGATGGCCGGGGTGTTCTACAACCGCCTGGACATCGGCATGAGGCTCCAGTCCTGCGCCACGGTGGAGTACGTGATCACCGAGATTCAGGGGAGGCCCCATCCCAAGGCCCTGTACGACCGGGACACGGCAATCGAAGACCCCTACAATACCTACCTTATACTGGGGCTTCCCCCCGGCCCTATCTCCTGCCCCGGCGCGGTTGCCTTGGACGCCGCCTTGCACCCCCAGACCAGCGATTACCTCTACTTCCGGCTGATGGATCCCCAGGCCGGGCGGCACTACTTCTCGAAAACCTTTGACGAGCATATCCGGGCGGCGTCCCTCTACGTGAAAGGGAGCGCCGGGAGCTGATGGCCCGCATCGCCGGATCGACCATACAGGCCCTCAGCGACCAGCTTGACGCAGTGGCTGTGGTGGGGGATTATGTACGGCTGGAAAAGCGGAGCGGCGGCCAGTATTGGGGCTGCTGCCCCTTCCACCACGAGAAGACCCCCTCTTTCAAGGTGGACCCGGAGCGGAAACTCTACTATTGTTTCGGCTGTCACAAGGGCGGCACGATCATCGATTTTGTGATGGAGATGGACAAGACCAGCTTCCCCGAAACCGTGGAACTGCTGGCCAAGAAGTCCGGGGTGGAGATCGTCTATGACGGCTTTTCCGGCGATACCCAGGAACAGGACCGGGAAGCGGCGGTCCGGCGGGAAGAACGGTATGAACTCTACCGCCGTGTGGCGGGGACCTTCAGCTTCATGCTTTTGGAGCGCCCGGAAGGGGAGGGTGCCCGGTCCTACCTCAAGGAGCGGGGATTCAGCGGGGAGACCATAGCGCGGTTCCGCCTGGGCTTCGCCCCCCGCGACCGGTACTGGCTGCATGGCTTTTTGAGCGGCAAGGGCTATTCAGGCGAATTTCTGGCAGGCTCCGGACTCTTTTCCGCCAAATATCCCCGTTTGGCGTTCTTTTCCAACCGGCTCATGTTCCCCATCGCGGACCGGCAGGGCAGAACCGTGGCCTTTGGGGGCCGCGTCCTTCCGGGCGGGGAGACGGAAGGGGTGGGCAAGTACATCAATTCCCCTGAGTCGGAGCTATACAAGAAGGGGCAGACCCTGTTCGCCCTCGA
>JAITHH010000267.1 GCA_031280065.1 Treponema sp.
TGCCTTATATACATTACAGGCGGTCTGTGTACACGTTTTGGTCTCCTTCTCAGCGGGGTTATACACGCATACCCCGCTATTGGCGCATCCTGTTGCCGCCTTCCCAAAAAGGTCGCACCCCGCCAAAACCAATCCAGACGCCAGCAGAACCGTCAGCGCCCCCAACAGGATGAAAAGTCTCCTATTCCGCATAAAAAACTCCTTCGAGGGTTTTGATGTATACTTTTGTATACATTTTCTCTCCTTCCCCCTTGACTTTGATATAAATCTTGCCCAATACGGCATGATTATATCAAATATAATATATGATTATCGCATAAACGTCAATAAAAAACCGCGTTTTATATCAATAATAATATAAAAATGTACCTGGAGCGGCTTGTTATTGACAATATTAAACGTATCCGTAAAGAAAAGGGGATTTCCCAAGAGAAATTAGCTGAAGCCTGTAATACGGCAACCAGTTATATTGGGTTAATGGAAACCTATAAAAATGTGCCTAAACTTTCCACGATTGAACGGATTGCCCATGCCCTTGATGTCCATCCCCTGGTATTTTTTCAGGATATAAACAGAAGTTCTTTAGAACAGGAAGCCGAAATACAAACCCAAAAAAACAAGATACTATTGCTTCTTGAAAGAGAAATAGACAGCATACTGCATAATCAATAAGGTGACGGACGCCTCAAGGTACCGGTAACCCGCGCCGCAAATAACGGCGGCCCCCGCTCCCCGCTAAAACTTCCGCAAAAGCTCCAGCGGACGCAGCCGCCCCGCCCGGCGGGCGGGAATCCACGAAGCCAAAACCGAACAGAACACCGTCAGCGCCCCGATAAGCCCCACCGTCTTCCAGTCGATGATGATGGGAATCCGCTCCAGGTAGTAGCCCGGATCGAGGATCAGCACCTTCCCGCCGTGGAACAGCGAGGAGAAAAACCCCAGAATCCCCTCAAGACCGTGAATCAGCGGGTTGATGAACGCGCCGATAAGGAGCCCCAGGGCAATTCCCGCAGCAGCCCCCGTCAGCCCGGTCAAAAAGGACGAAAATAGGAATATCCTGCCGATACTCAGCGGACTCGCGCCCGCGGCTTTGAGCACCGCAATGTCCCGCTGCCGCTCCATCACCAGCATCGAGGTGGCGGAAGAGACATTCACCGCAGCCACCATGACGATCAGGGCCATGATAAAAAGCAAAAGCTGCCGCGTAGACTCGTAGGAGCTGAATTGGGCCTGCTGCACCTCTTTCCAGGTATAGGCCCCGTAGCCGGAACCCAAAGCCCGGCTGATGAGCCTCGCCGCCCGCTCCGCGCCCTCGTAGGGATCGCCGATTTTCACCAAGAGCGACGTATGGGAGAGTTCCGGGGCCAGAAGCCGCTCCCCCCCCTCGTAGCTGATGAGGCACCACAGCGAATCCAGCTCGCGGTAGCCCGAAGACACGATCCCCCGAACCGTAAAAGGCAGCGTCCGGGGAACATTCCCCCCGCCCGCCGTGGGGCGGATGGTCATAATGTAGACCGGTTTCCCCACCTGAGCCCCCACAGAGCGGGCCAGCGCCTCTCCCAGAAGCGCATCCCGGTCTGATTCCAGGACCGCGGCGCCCTCGATGGTGGTCAAAAAGCGGGCGCCCCCCGGATCCTCCCAGAAACCGGGGTCCGTCGCCCGCACCGAAGCCCCCGCCTTGCCGCCGTTTCCCATGATTACCGCCATGCCCTGCCGCTCTTTCCAGGCCCCCCGTACGCCGGACACAGCCCCGGCAGCCGAAACCGCCGCGTCAAGATTCCCCCGATCCTGGTGGTTGAACACCTGGATGTGGCCCGTCCCCAGCTCCAGATAACGGTCGGTGATGCCCCGGATCATGCCGTCCGCCACGATGAGCGTTACGATGATGGGGATGAGGCTCAGGGCGATTCCCGCCGCCGCCCCCCGCAGATAACGCCCCCCCTCGCGGGCCCGGCCCAGCAGATAGCGGAGCGCCACAAAGAACTCGCCCCCCGGTTTCACGCCCCCCCCCCCGCCGGCGCGGATACGCCCGTCAGGACGCCCCCTTCCAGCACATAGCGAATCCCGGCCCGCTCCGCCACCTGCCGGTCATGGGTTACCACAATCAGGGTCTTCCCCCATTTCTCCGCCTCGGCGTAGAGCAGTTCCGCCACCATGCCGCTGTTGCCCGGATCCAGGTTCCCCGTGGGCTCGTCCGCGAGGATCAGGTCAGGATCGTTGATCATGGAACGGGCCACCGCGACCCGCTGCCGCTCGCCCCCGGAAAGCTGCGAAGGGTAGTGGGAAAAACGGTTCTCCAGCTTCACATCCGACAGGAGCGAGCGGGCCTTGTCCAGGGCCGCTTTCTTCTTCATCCCCCCCATATAAGCGGGAATCATCACGTTTTCCAGGGCGGTAAAATCCTTGAGCAGATAGTGGAACTGAAAGATGAATCCCACCCGCCGGCTCCGGTAGGAAGTCAGGCCCCCCTCGGACAGGCCGCTGATCTCCATGCCCGCGACCCGCGCCGAACCCGAATCGGCGCGGTCCAGCCCGCCGAGGATATTCAGCAGGGTGCTTTTCCCGCTCCCGCTCTGACCGGATACGGCGACCGTCGTTCCCGCCTCCACCTCAAAGCTCACCCCCCGCAGAATGTACAGGGTCTCCGCCCCGGACTGGTAGGTTTTGACAATATCCCGCGCCCGCACCAGGGGTTCCGCGCTCCGGCTTTCATTCATACCGCAATACCTCCGCAGGCCGCGTCCGGGACACCTTGCCTGACGCAAACCAGGCTGCGGCCAGCGCGGAAAGGAACCCGAACAGGAATATCAAGAGCGCCTCGTGGGGAATGACCCGCGAGGGAATCTCTTTTATATAGAAGATAGTTGGCGAAAAAACGGCGAAGTCCGTCCCGCCGGGGCCGCCGCCGCCCAAAATGCCGGCCAGGGCGTTCATCAGGCCGGTTATGCCGTTTACCGCCCCTTCTAAGAGGGTGAAGAACGCGCCCACATTCAGGGCCACCAGGAGCCCGCAGAGCAGCCCCATCCCCGCGCCGGTAAGCCCGATGATAAAACCGTCCCACACGAAGATCAGGCGCACCGCCTGAGCGCCGGCTCCCAGCGCCCGCAGGAGCCCTATCTCCTCGCGGCGCTCCAGCACCGCCCGGCGCTGGGCCTGGAAGATGTTGAGTCCCACCACGATGAAGATAAGCCCCACCAGGATGAGCATCAGCAGCTTTTCCGTGCGCAGCGCCCCGAAGAAGGCCCGGTTATAATCCCGCCATGACCTGAGCTGCCAGTCCCCGCCGGAAAAGGCCGCGTCCTCAGCCAGGAGGACGCGGATATGCTCCAAGGCTGAAGCGTCCTGCCAGCGGTTCTGGAGCTTAACGCCCAGCGAAAGGGTATCCCCCGGCCCGCTGACCGCCTCCGCCGCCTGAATATTGATGAACGCCCAGCTCATGTCGTACTCGTAAAACCCGCAGCGGAACACGCCGGCAACCTTGAAACGGGAATGAGCCGCAGCCGGGGCATCTTCCAAGGCATCGGCCAGCAAGCCCCCCAGGGAAACCATGGAAAGCTCATCCCCCAGGCGGAGGGAAAGCCGCCGGGCCAGTTCCGCCCCCAGGATGATCGAGCCCGGATCGGCCAGGTCAAACGCGCCGCTTTCAAATTCCAGGCGTTCCGCCATGCCCCGGTCCCGTTCCAGCGCGTCAGGCGGAAGCCCCCGGATCACCGCGGCCTGCTGGCTGTCCCGCCTGCCCCGGATCATCGCCTGAATCTCCCGGAAAGGCAGGGCGGACCGCGTTTGGGGAAGCCCCCGCACCCGCTCCGCCAGCGCATCGCCCGACGCGCCTGAAGGCAGCGGTTCCAGCCGGATATGATACGAAGAAATCTCCACGATGCTCTCGATAAAACCAAGCTGAAAGCCGTTCATCACCGCGAGGATCACGGTCAGGGCCAGCACACCGGTGAAGATACCAAGCACGGCAAAGACCGGCGAAGGGGACGCCCCCCGGCTCCGGCGGGAAACATAACGGGCCGCGATAAACCCGATCCAGCGGAACCTCACGGCGCGGCCCCCGGCGCGGGACGCACCTGCTCTTCCCGGACCTTGCGGCCCCCTTCCCAGAATGCCCGCAGTATCACCTGCCCATCCATATACAGTTCCTCCACTTCCCGCCCGCTCTCGCCGCCGCCCTCGCTCCGGACTATCCGTTCCAGAACGCCCTGGCTATAATTCCGCTCCAGAACGCGGTCACCCTCGGCATCGTACTCGTATTCGGTGAGGCGTTCATCATCCCCGGACTTCCAGCGCACCGAAACGAGCCGGTCCCCGTACCAGGTATTCCAGAGTTCCCCCTGCACGGTTCCCTCCTCGTCCTGCCGCGTCTCGCCGAGTATCCGCCCCCGGTCATCGGTAGTATATACTACCGTAGAACCGGCTTCCATGAGAATATCCTCCATGAAGCCGGACGAGTAGGCCAGCCGGGGATCAACAAAGCCGCTGTTCTTGGCCGCGCTGAGGATCATGTGGGGAAAGGCGAGCCGCACCGGGGGCGTTTCCGCGCCGTTTTGGGCCTGGTGAAACACCCGCTCCACGGCCCGCAGGGAAGCGGAGCGGCTGTAGCGGTAGTAGTCGGTGTGGGTCTTTTCCTCGCTTGCTTCCCCGGCCTCCTCGGACGGCGGCTGTTTGAACCTGGCTTCCGCGCTGGTGAGGGTTCCGCCGGCATAACGATAGACGATGATCCAGACACTGCCATCGCTTGAGAGCTGCTGTTCTTCGGTGATAAGCCGGTTTTCATCGTAGCGTTCGATGAAGCCCTCCGGCCATACGGGTTCTTCGGTTTCTTCCTCCGGCGCGCTGATCTCGAAGGCGGACACGAGGCGGCTGCGGCCCGCTTGGTCCCGGAAGAGCCAGCGCGTACGGGACGCGGCGCCGTTCTCGTAGAGGGTGTACCGTTCGGCTTGGAGGGCGGGGCTATGGTAGGGTTTGAGCAGATCGGGGATGTCCTGGGGCGGGACCGGTTCTATGGAGAGGGCGTATTTGCCGCGCAGGGCCAGGCGGGAGAAGGCGGGTTCCAGGGCCATGCCCGC
>JAITHH010000314.1 GCA_031280065.1 Treponema sp.
CAAACTATGACAAAATTACACCGTAAAGGGCCTTAATAGACCCGATTAGACTGTTGACAACATTAAAAGTCTTCATATACTTAGTATAAGACAGTAACGCTGTTTAGTATACCTTGAACTTCGATGCCGCCGCAGCCAGCGCGCCGATACTTTCCCGGTTCCGTGCCGTTATGCTCTGCACTTCCCCGATGGCGAGGTTGATTTGCTCCGCGCTTCCGGCGATTTCATTCATGCCCCCGGTGATTTCTTTGGTCGTGGATTCAAGATTCCGCCCCTGGCGTATCACTTCCTGGCTGCCGTCCCGCATCTCGTCAGCGCCGCGCTTTACCTCCTGCGACACCTTGTTCAGCTCCTCGATGGTTTCAAGAATCGCGCGGCTGCCGTTTCCCTGCTCTTCCATGGCGCCCCGGATGTGTTCTTCCTGATCCGACACGGTCTTTACCCCCGCGTCAATGGCTTCAAACTTGGTCAGCACGTTGTCTGTGGAGCGGGATATTTTGCCGATGGAATCGTGAATCTTTTTAAGCACCCCGGAGATGGTGTGGGACTGCTCCCCGGCGCTCTCCGCCAGCTTGCGTATCTCATCGGCCACCACCGCAAAGCCCCTGCCCGCTTCTCCCGCGTGGGCCGCCTCAATCGCCGCGTTCATCGAAAGAAGGTTCGTCTGGGACGATATGCCCTGCATCACCTGGTTAATTTCGAGGAGCCCTTCTGAATCATGGGATATTGCCTGAATTTCCCCGGACACCTCCCGCAGTCCGGCGCGGCCCACGTCAGAGGCATCCATAAGCGCCTGTACATTGGCGGTGTTCTGCACCAGCGTGTCCGTTACGGACCGGATGCTGGCAAACATCTGCTCGATGGCCGATGACGACCGTTCAACGCCGCTGTTCTGCTTTTCCACGCCTGCGTTGAGTTTTTGGATATGATCGGTGATGCGCGCCATGATTGCGTTGGTCTGGGTAACCCCCGCGGATTGAGCCAGCACCCGTTCTTTCATGCCCTGGAGCCGCTGGGTTATTTCCCTGATTTCCGCGCCGGTCTCGGACATGTTGGCGGTGAGTTCCTCTCCAATGCCCGAAAGCCGCAGGGATTCCTGTTTAATCGTCTCGATCAGGCTCTGTATCTTTTCCAGGGTTGCGTTCAAGTAACGGGCCATGCTCCCCAGCTCGCGGCCCCCGGTAATCGCAAGCCGTCTGGTAAGGTCTCCCCCGCCAATGTCCTTGAGCATGAGAATCGTGCCATTTATGGGATTGGTTATGGAAATATACACCGACACGCTCATGACAACCGCAACCGCAATCACCGCCAGGGCGATAATAATCAGCACGAGGGTACCGCTGAAAACCGCGCGCCGCGCCGCGGCTTCGGTCTCTTGGTATTGGAGGGACGCCAAGGCAACCACCGTATCAACGTGTTTCCGGTGTTCGCTGTACTGGGCCTTGAGGTCCGCCAAAATCCGCCCTTTAACGGCTTCATCCGCCCCCTGTTCAACCGCCGGAATAAATTCATCAAAGACAATACGGTAAAATTGAACCGCCGGATGGTAGGCCCCTTCCAGCATGGCGTTCCGCATTTCCCCGGGCCCCAGCAGGGGTTCATCAATCCAAAACTGATGGCGGGCGTCGTAATCTTTTTTCAGGCGGTCTAAATCCGCGGTGAAGGCGCGGATTTGGGCGGGGTCTGTTTCCGCCGCCATTTGCAGCGCCGTCAAGTAGGACTCAATGATATATTCCGGCGGCGGCAGCACATCGGCGATCAGGTCTTTGTTCATAATGATCCGGTTGTACAGGCCGCCCTCGATACGCAGGGTCTGGAGGGTACGGAACGAAAACAGCGCAAACCCCGTATACCCAAGAATAAAGAGCAAAACCAGCAGGATGAGCTTCCTGCCGATGCTCATGTCTTTAAAAAAGTTCATTGATTGCTATCTCCTTCATGCCGCGGCCGCTCCGGGCGGACGCTTTCACCCCGCCAGAGCGGCGGTCTTTGCCTGCTCAAGGAACGCGGCGATATTCCCTCCGGCAAGCCGCGCTTCATGGGCCCGTCCGGTTACTTCCTCGGAGGTGCGCCGCAGCCGTTCCATTTCCCCGTGAATCGAGCCGCTCTGCCGGTGTATTAACCGTGCGCCCTCCCGCACCTGGCCGGTCATGTCCTGGATGGCTTTCAAAGCCGCGAGTATCTGCCCGCCTCCCGCGGCCTGTTCATCCACCGCGCTGTTTACCGCCCCAAAAGAACTGTCCAAGTCCTTGATCTTCATGAACATCGCGTCCATCGCGGCGACCGTCTCCTGGGAAACCGCGCCGATCCGTTCTATGGCCTGTTCCAGCTTCTTGATCTCCAGAGAGACGCCGTCCGACTCCTTGGCCGCCAGTTCCGCCAGCTTGCGGACTTCCGCAGCCACCACCGCGAAGCCCTTGCCCGACTCCCCGGCGTGGGCCGCCTCGATAGCCGCGTTCATGGCGAGAATGTTCGTCTGCCCCGCCACATCCGCGATGGTCTTGTTGGCGTTCTGCAAGGTGGCGGACTGTTCGCGCATCCGGGACACCTCTTCGGCCAGCTTGGTCAGCATCGTATGTCCCGCGGAAGACGCGCTGCTCAGGGCGGTGGCGGTGGCGCGGGCCTTGCCCGCCACGGTTCGGATAGAGCCAATGTTGGCTACCATCTCTTCGATGGCCGCCGAGGATTCACTGATATGCGCGGCCTGGGTAGACACGGCGTTATTCAGCGAATCGATGGAACCGGCGATTTCCTCTATCGCGCCCGCGGTCCGGGCCACGGATTGCATCTGGCCCCCGGTCTCGTTCTCCATCACGTCAAGGCTGCCCGTTATCACCCGCAGGGAATCCGAAGATTCAAAGATAACCGTATTAAGCTGTTTGCCGGAGGCCACCGCTTTGAGCAGGTGATCGTTGAGTTCATCGATGGCGGTGCGCAGGCTGTCCCGAATCCTGATGAGGGCCTGCTGAATTCCGCCCAGTTCATCGGTTCTGAACCGCTGAAAACCCGCGGTAAAGTCAACCTTTGCCAAGGCTTCGGCGACCCGCTCAATCTCCCGGACCGGGACGGTGAGCATCTTGTGGGTAAAGACCACGGACAGGGCCGCCGCGCCGGCAAACAGGAACAGGCCGATGATAATCAGCCGGACAAGCACGGCGTTGGCTTCCGCGAAGACCGTGGAAGCGGGAATCACCGACACCAGAATCCACTCGACGTCGGGGATCAGCGCCGAATAGAGGAACACCTGACTGTCCAGGACGGTAAAGACCGGCGCGCCGAGCATCTGTTCCCGGTACTGTTCAAGGCCCAGTTCGGTAAAGAAGTTCTTTTCCATGACCGCCTCGCTGTCCGGGTGGGTAATGAAGCGGCCCTCCTTATTGAGGAGGTACAGCCGCTGGGAGGCTAAAGACGCGCCGGTTTGCATCAAAGCGCCCAGGGAATCAATCGAGATGTTGCCTGAAATCACCCCCACGTCCCGGCGGGCTTCATCGTAGACATTGGTTGACACCGCGGTGGTGAGTTTGCCGCTGTTCGCGGCGATATACGGTTCGGCGTACACAATTTTGCCGGGATTGGCCTTTGCGCCGGTGAACCAGGAGCGGGCGGTATTGTCCCACGTTGCCGCCCGTATTTCGCCGTCCGAGAACGCCGCGTAGCCTCCGGGCTGATTCCAGACCAGGTTGTTGGTGCAGTACAGGAGCCAGACGTCGGACTGAGAGTCCACCACCCGCTTAAAGAGCCGCTCCAGGGCCTTCTGGTCCACGGTTTCCTGGGCCATGAGGGGCGCGGCGCCGAAGGCGGTGTAATTTACCAGGTCGGACCAGGACTTGAACTTGCCGGTGACCGACTCCCGTATCCGGTTGACGGTCTCCCCGGTATGGGCTTCGGCCTGCCGGTACGTTATGGAGCGGAGGTTGATAAAAAAGACGAGGGAAATCGTGAGGGTGATAAACCCGATTATCGACAAACACACGCCGGTAAACAGGGCCGCGAAGGAAGTTTTTTTACGTTTTATCAGCGCGGACTGCCTTTTCTTCATACAAGAACCTCCATCAGGTGATATTCGTCGTCCGGGATTAGTATGGACTAACTTTATAAACGATGTCCAGCATGAATCGCGCTGCGGTGATTACCGGATCAGCGAGGAATGGCGGCCTTTTCCGTTTGAACAGGCCCTAGCACCGTACGCTTCTCCGTTTAAACCCAATGCGGCCCTTTTCAGCTTCAGTACGGATTGCTTTGGCAATACCGGAAAAACAGGTTACATCATCATAAGTAAGCGCAAGCCCGTCAACTGCTTCGGCAAGCATGAGCGTTTTATCATGCAGCGGCTTATATGATACTCCAGCGGCAATCATAAAATTCCGTATGGCAATCCGGGCGCGTCCATTGCGCGATACAATATCTTCCCGCGCCCGCTGTAATAACGCATCCATGGCTTCTACAGCAAATTCGGTATCCGGCCTCCAGCCGGTAAGCCAGGTCCAGCAGTTCCACCCTCCTGAAGCGGTTAAATCCCGCGGACTATCCAGCCATTTTTCAGCCGTTGACCGGGCAGCCGACGCCTCGGCAAGGGTTACCGCAACCACAAAGTCTGACAGCATAAAGAAATAAGCGGCGTCCATCCACCGGTTAAAATCGTTTTCTTCCATTATATTAGGCTCGGCTATCATTCCCGCAAAATACATGGCGTCGTAATTCCCCGTTGCGTACAGTTCCTCGGCTAAGGCCTGGTTTTTCCCGGTTTGTTTCGCCAAGGGTTTCATTGCGCCGGTTGCGGCGCCGAATAAGGGCTCCCGCGCCCCGTTGTTCATATAGCGTTTCTTCAACGAATCTTTGCCAAGAGCCGCAAGTTCCCG
>JAITHH010000039.1 GCA_031280065.1 Treponema sp.
GCCCTGGTGAGGTCCAGCTTGCCGTTCATAAAGGCCCGGAAGGTGAATTCCCCCGGCAGCGCGTCCCGGAAGCCCGCTTTTTTCAGGGCCCCCAGCACGGCCTGGGCCGCGGCCCGGCCTCCGTGGCAGCAGATGTCCAGGGCATCCTCGCCGGTATAGCTGCGGGGGGCCCGGAACACCGATACCAGTACCTCGTCCAGCCGCTCCTTCCCGTCCATGATCCAGCCGTGGGCCACTGTATTCCCCGGGGCGCGCAGCAGTTTTTCAGGCCGTGAAAAGAATGGGGCCGCCAGCGCGGGGGCGTCTTTGCCGGAGGTCCGAATCAGGGTCAGGGCGCTTTCAGCGGGGGGAGTTGCCAATGCCGCGATGGGAGCCTCATCGCCGTAGGCTGGAGCGTACATGGGTATACTATACTGGAAATCATAGCGGGGGGCCCAGGCCCCCCAGTACCCCGGATGGCTTGACCGCACGTTTATGCCAAACCGCGCCTGCGGCTGTTTTAATCCGCTTCTGTCTGGGCACATCGATCAATCCGTACTATAATAGAAGAAATACAGAATTCACTGCCGGAGGTGGGATATGGACGGTCTATGGATTAGCCTGCGGGCTTTAGAACGAAATCGAGCCCTGGAGAATAAGGGGGACAAGAAGGCCGGAAGCAGCGGTTTCCGCGCCGGGAAGCGGCGGGCGCTGATGGAATTCCATATCCTCAAGGAGGTGCGGCAGGCATATTCCCTGGATAAAAGCCTCTTTTCCCTCCGGGGCAATGTGGTTCTGGCGGACCTCCGGCAAGTGCGGAACTTGGCGGCCCAATTCAACGCCAAGCTGCCCCCGGAGGCGAAACCCATACAGGCCGGCCAGCTCTACGCCATGGGCCTCATCGATGAGATACTGCACTTTGTGGTCGCCCTCTACCGGGAGCAGGTGCAGAACGATGTCTTTGAAACCGCCCTGCAAAGGCTGGGGGGCAAGCTGGGCGAGCAAAAGACCGGCTCGCTCCTCCATACCTTCGGCGAACAGTTCCCGCCCCAGGCCGTGTACGCAGGCGATGCCAGCGTCGAAGACTACCTCGCGGGCAGCGACGCGGGGGAAAGCTGCCGGGCGCTGGCCCTGGAAGAGCTGATGCTCCTGGCCCTGGCGAACCTCAACCCCGGATTCTCGCCCTTCCTCTTCCTCTTTGATGATCAGCGCCTGGAGGAACGGACAATCTACCCCGACGCCATCGAGGAACTCAAAGCCCACTTCGCGGACCTGCCCCCTTTTGGCCCTGACGGGATGAGCCTCTGGGACATGCTCCGGGCCCCGGCCCTGGCTTCCCCGGATTCCCTGACCGGCCAGCTTGAGTACATGCGCAAACATTGGGGACTGCTCATCAGGAAGTTCATGGCCCGCATCCTCACCGGCCTCGATGTTATCAAGGAAGAGGAGAAGCCCTCGTTCTTCGGGCCGGGCCCCAGCGAAGCCTACACCTACGGCTGGCTGGACAACGAGTACGAGCGATTCAGCCCGGACCAGGACTGGATGCCCAAGACCGTGCTGGTCGCCAAGAGTACCCTGGTCTGGCTCTACCAGCTTTCCCAGAAATACCGGCGGGAGATCGTCCGCCTTGACCAGATTCCCGACGAGGAGCTGGATGAACTTGCCCGCCGGGGCTTCACGGGCCTCTGGCTCATCGGGCTCTGGGAGCGGAGCCAGGCCAGCCGCAGCATCAAGCAGTGGACCGGCAACCCCGACGCCGCAGCCAGCGCGTACAGCCTCTACGACTACGACATCGCCGCGGAACTCGGCGCCTGGGGAAGCCTGGCGAACCTCCGGGACCGCTGCTTCCGCCGGGGAATCCGCCTGGGATCGGACATGGTTCCCAACCACACGGGCATCGACAGCCGCTGGATCATCGAACACCCCGACCGCTTCCTCCAGCTCCCCTACCCGCCCTTCCCCACCTACAACTACAACTGCGGCAACCTCTCAGGCCGGGACGATGTTACCGTGCAGATCGAGGAACACTACTTTACCCGCAGTGACGCGGCAGTGGTCTTCAAACGAATCGACAACCGCTCCGGCGAAACCCGCTACATCTACCACGGCAATGACGGCACCTCCATGCCCTGGAACGATACCGCCCAGATCGACTTCCTCAACCCCGAAGCGCGGGAAGCGGTGATCCGCACCATCATCGGCGTGTGCAAGCAATTCTCCATTGTCCGCTTTGACGCGGCCATGACCCTGGCGAAGCGGCACATTCAGCGGCTCTGGTACCCTGAACCGGGCCGGGGCGGCGACATCGCCAGCCGCGCCGAACACGCCATCAGCACGGAGGAATTCAACCGCCGCATCCCCAACGAGTTCTGGCGGGAGGTGGTGGACCGCTGCGCCGTGGAAGCGCCGAACACCCTGCTCCTGGCCGAAGCCTTTTGGATGATGGAAGGCTACTTTGTCCGCACTCTGGGGATGCACCGGGTCTACAACTCGGCCTTTATGAACATGCTCAAGAACGAGGACAACGCCAAATACCGGGCCACCATCAAGAACACCCTGGAATTCGACCCGGAGATACTCAAGCGCTTTGTGAACTTTATGAACAACCCGGATGAAGAAACCGCGGCGGCCCAGTTCGGCAAGGGGGATAAGTACTTCGGCATCTGTACGCTCCTGGTAACCATGCCGGGCCTGCCCATGTTCGGCCACGGCCAGATCGAGGGCTTTGAGGAGAAGTACGGCATGGAATACCGCCGGGCCTACAAGGACGAACAGCCCGACGGCTATCTGGTGGATCGCCACGAGCGGGAGATATTCCCCCTGATGAAGCAGCGGGCCCTCTTCTCCGGCAGCGCAGACTTCAACCTGTACGACTTTTACGCGCCCGACGGGAGCGTCAACGAGAATGTCTTTGCCTACTCCAACCGCGCCGGGCACGAGCGCTCCCTGGTCCTCTACAATAACGCCTACGCCCAGGCTTCGGGCTGGATTCACCGGGGATCCACGGCGATTCCCCAGAAGGACGGCGGCTACCGCCAGGACAGCCTCTGCCAGGCGCTACAGCTCCACAACGAGCTTGGGTACTTCGCGCTGCTGCGGGAACAGCGGACGAACCTCTGGTACATCCGCTCCAGCCGGGAGCTTGCCGAGCGGGGGCTCTTCGTGTCCCTGGACGGCTACGGAGCGCAAGTTTTCCTGGACATCCACGAGATAGCGGACACGGCCCAGGGCCGCTGGGGCATCCTCTGCGGGGAACTCAACGGGCGGGGGGCGCCGGATATGTACGCCGCCTTCCAAGACCTCTTCCTGGGTGAACTCTACAGCCGCCTGGCCGCGCTCCTGACCAAAGACACGGCGGAGGGTTTTGCCTGGCTCTTGTCCGGGGAAACCGGAGGCGGGGGGACAGCCGCCGTTGACCCGCAGGCGCTGATTGCCGGTCTGCGTGAGCCCGCGCTGGAATTCATCGCCGCAGCCCGGCGCTACCTGGACGGCGCGGATGGCAAGTACGATCCGTTCACGGCCCGCAAGGAACATTCCGCGCTTGCGGCGGAGGCGGCGCTTCCAATAGAAGCGGCGCTTCCAATAGAAACGGCGCTTCCTACGGAATCGGCGCTTCCTACGGAAGCGTGGGAGGAATTCGCCGCGTTCCTGGGGCGGCTGGCCGCGCTCCGCAGTCTGGGAACCAAGCCCGGCAAAGCGGGCCGGCGGCTTTTGGGGCAGTGGTTCCCCGCTTCCCCCAAGGCCGGGGCTTCGAGTAGGGAGGCGCATCCGGGGCTGGATGTCCGGCGGTCCGCTGCCTATGCCCTGGGCTATGGAATTCTGGCGCTGCTGCGGTCCGTCTTGGGTCAGGGCGCGACCGGGGCGGAGGCAAAGGCTCTGGCCGATCACTGGCGCTTTGACCGGAAGCTGATCGAGTTATACGGCGGCTTGGGTATTCCCCGCGAGGAGTCCTGCCGCGTAACGGAACTGATGAAGGCGGTTCTTGCCAGAACCGCGCCGGAGGCCGCGCTTGTCCGCCGTGCCGCGCCGACCGCTGAATCGCTGGTGCTGGACAACTGCTATACCGGCGACTTCAAGGCGGTTCTGGGGGTGAATTCCTTTGAGGACGTTACCTGGTTTAACAAAGAAGCCTTTGGGCTGGCGCTGCTCTACGGGCCGTTCTTCCTGAGTCTGGAGGGAGACGGGGCTTTTACCGGCGGCGCTGGCCAGGCGGAGAACGGGAAGGCGTGGCTCTCCCGGTTTGAGGTCATCGCGGATATGGCCGGGCGTTTTGCCGCGGCGGAGGCGGAATCCGGCTACCGTTTAGACCGGCTTTTGGACGCGCTGTCCCCGGCTCAGACTGACGGGAAGAAGCTAGGCGCGAAGGCGAAGTAAGCGGACGGGCGGCTGTCCGGCGTTTGCTGAGGGAAGCGCCGGCCAAACCGGCTTGAAACCACGGAATATACGGAAAAACACGGAAATATATCGCTATTCCGCGTGTTTTCCGCGCTTTCCGTGGTTTTTTTAACGCCCTTTGCCGTTTCTGAAGGTTCCATTGCCGGCTCCCAAAGTTCCGTAGCCGCCCGCGAAAGCTCCGCAGCCGGCCACGAAAGTTCTGTAGTCGCCCCCCGAAGTTCCGCAGTCGCCCGCCCAAGTTCTGTCGGCGCCCCCCGAAGTTTTGTAGTCGCCCGCGAAAGTTCCGTAGTTGACTCCCAAAGTTCCATTGCCGGCTGCGGCAGTCAGAGCGGGGCGGTAATGCCAGGGATGGGACAGGCTCCGGCGGGTTTATACCCGTTCTTTGTGCCGACGGAAGTCCAGTTTTATGTCTTCGATAGTCTTTATGAGATGCTTTTCGATAATCCGGTCCATCGTATTGAGCATGGAATCGTTGTAAAAGATTTCCGTGTCTTTGGTGAAAAAAAGGAAAATGGGAATTTCCAATGCCTTTGAGAGCTTTTCCAGCAGTTCGGCTGATACAAAGGTCAACCCCCGCTCAATGGC
>JAITHH010000220.1 GCA_031280065.1 Treponema sp.
CCCCCTTCCAACAAGGCCCGCCATACCGCTATACTGCGTTCTATGAGCAGCAGCGCGGATTATACAGCCGGCATCGCCGGAAACGATTATATCGAGCCTGAACTTTACGGTAAATTCAACGTTAAGCGGGGCCTCCGCAACGAGGACGGCTCCGGGGTGCTGGTCGGGCTTACCCGCATCGGGCAGGTTCACGGCTATATCTTTGACGAGGGCGAGAAAGTCCCCGTGGAAGGCAAACTCTACTACCGGGGCGTTGACGTGGAGGACCTTGCCGCCGCAGCCGCCGCTGAAGGCCGCTTCGGGTTCGAGGAAACCGTCTACCTGCTCTTGTTCGGCGTCCTGCCCAGCGGGGAACAGCTTGCCGAATTCGCCGCGCTCATGGGGCGAAACCGCGAACTGCCCCCCAACTTCGCGGAGGATTCCATCATGAAGGCCCCCTCGCGGGACATCATGAACAAGCTGGCCCGGTCGGTGCTGACCCTCTACTCCTACGACGATGACCCGGAAAACAACTCGCCGGAAAATGTGCTCCGCCAGAGCGTCTCCCTGATCGCCCGCTTCCCCACCATCGCCGCCTATGCGTATATGGCCAAGAAGCACTACTACGATCACGACAGCCTGATCATCCACCTGCCCCCCTCTTCCTGTCAGAGCGCCGAAACCGTCCTGTCCCTGATCCGGCCTGATCAGCAGTACACGAGGCTCGAAGCGGAAACCCTGGACCTGGCCCTGATACTCCACGCGGAACACGGCGGCGGGAACAATTCAACCTTTGCCGTGCATCTGGTGTCTTCTGCGGACACCGATACCTACGCGGCCATCACCGCGGGCCTCAACTCCCTCAAGGGTTCCAAGCACGGCGGGGCCAACGCCAAAGTGATAGGTATGATGGAAGACATCAAGCGGAATGTCAAACGCTGGGATGACGAGGGCGAGGCGGCCTCCTACCTGGAGCGGCTCCTCAAGGGGCAGGCGTATGACGGGTCCGGGCTGATCTACGGTCAGGGCCACGCGGTATACACCAAGTCCGACCCCCGCGCGGGGCTTTTGCGGGAGAAGGCCGGCGTACTTGCGGACAGCAAGGGGCTTAACGATGAATTCAAGCTGTACCGGCTTATCGAGACCCTCGCGCCCGGCGTGGTGAAGAAGGTCAAGGGCTCGGACAAGGAGATATGCACCAACGTGGATTTCTATTCGGGCTTTGTCTACCGGATGCTCGGCATCCCGGAGGAACTGTACACCCCCATCTTCGCGGTGAGCCGGGTGGCGGGCTGGTGCGCTCACCGTATGGAGGAGATCATCTCCGGGGGCCGGATCATCCGTCCGGCTTATAAGTGCGTGCAGCGGCGGCAGCGGTACATCCCCCTGGCGGAGCGGCGCTGAGGGCGCGGGAGGATTTTGTGGCGAGAAACAAGAAATATTGGCTTTTGGCGGGTTCGGCGTTCTTTGTGGCGTACTTTTTTATTGCCGCCAAGCCGGTGCCGGTGGAGACGATTCTCGCCCCGCGCTGGCTGAGTTCGCTGGAGTCGAGTTATCCCCTGAGCCTGCCGGGGGGAGAGGCCGGGGGCGCTGAAGCAAACACGCTGATCCCCTTTGTCCTGGGGAGGCGCTTCGGCTATGTGGACGGCGGGGGGAATTTCACCGTGAACCGCGCACGGCAGGATCAATTCTCCATTTCCGGGGACTATTGGGCTGAATACGCGGCCATTCCTGGGGCGATTGAGGTGCGGGACCCCCGCAATGAGCTGGCCGTTACCCTTGAAGCGGGCGGCGGCTATCCCCTGTTTATCGACGGGCGGATATTTCTGCTGAACGAGGAGGGCAATTCCCTGCGGGCGGTGGATGGGGAGGGGCAGGTCCGCTGGGTTTACGACTTTCCGGCGCCCCTGACGGACATAGACGCGGCGGCGGGGCTGATTCTGGCCGGGTCGCTGGACGGCACGGTGGAGCTTTTGGATGACGCGGGCAAACGGGTGTTTTTCTTTGAGCCCGGCGGTTCGCGGCTTGCGGCGATATACGGCTGCCGGATTTCCAGCGACGGTTCCCGGCTGGCCATTGTGTCGGGTTATGATGATCAGCGTTTTCTCCTTTTGGAGCGTTTTGGGGATTCCTACAAGGTTATTTTTCATGAGTTTCTCAATGACGGCTTCCATTGGGGGGTGCATTTGGCTTTTATCGACAGCGGCAGCCGGGTGATTTTTGAGCGGCAGGGTGGGCTGGGCATCTACGATATTATCACCCGCAAGAGTCTGTATCTGCCGCTGCCGGGGAACATTGAGGCGGTGGACAGTTATGGGGGGGATAATCTGGTGTTTGTGATCAACGCGATGGAGGATGGCCGGAAAGAGCTGACGGCCATACGGTATCCGGGGACGGTGGTGCTGCGGGCGCCGTTTCAGGCGGAGGATGTTTTTCTGGGGCGGGAGGGGAACCGTCTGTATTTGGGCGGCGGCGGAACCATTGCGTCATTTGAATTAGACAAGAGGTAGCAGATGCATACATTAAGATTATGGGGGGCCTGCGAACCGAAGGTTCGAGCCCCCCAAACCCCCCATTCGCCTGGCTCGTTGTTACCGGTGGGCGTGCGGGGGGGGGGGGGCCGCATCCTGATAGTTCTTTTCCTGGCCTTCGCGCCGCATATCCGCGCCATTGACTGGCCCGTTCCAAGCGCGATCATGCGCACGAGCTTCGGCCAAAACAACCGGGGAACACCGTCCCTGGGCGCGGCCTTTGAATCCTCCGGCTACATCGGCGCCGGCGAAGCGGGGGACCTGCTCTTTACCCGCAATCCGTCTAAACGCCCGTCCCGGCTTCCGGCCCCCCTGGGCGCGTGGGTCGCGCTGGATCACGGGGACGGGATCATCAGCATCTACAGCCGTTTTGACGAGGAACAAACCGTTGCCGTGCCCGATAAGGTTGAGCGGGGGCGGATCATCGCCTCGGCGGGGCGTTCCGGCTGGTCGGAGCGGGACGGCTTCTACTTTGCCTTCTTTGACCGGAAAGAACGGCGCTGGGTGAATCCCTCGCGGCTCATCGCCCCCCTGCCCGATGCAGTTGCGCCGGTGATTTACTCGGTGGAACTGCGGAGCGCCGACGGCCGGGAGATCAACCCCGTCCAGGCCCGGAGTATCAGCCAGGGGCGTTACACGGTTTTTGTGAACGCGGCGGATGCCAGCCTGGGCGGGCAGAATCCTCCCTTAGCGCCCTACCGGATTCTCTGTTCGGTCAACGGCCTTGAGGCGGGAGCGCTCGTGTTTGAGACCTACTCGGTCCGGGACGGGGCGCTCATGGTGTCCCGGAACGGGCTTGCGCCGGTCAAACAGGTCTACGGCGCGTATCCGGCCTATGAGATCGGCGAGGTGTGGTTTACCCGAGGTCAGGCGATGCTGGAAATCGTCGTCCAGGACATCAGCGGGAATTCCCAAGCCGCCGCGTTCCGGCTGGCGGTCGAGTAGGCGGATGGCGGGTTCGGCGGAGGGGATAAAAACCTGGTCTACGCCCGCGGCGGCGGAGGCAAAGCGGGAGATTCCCTGCGCGGTGTGCGGGGGGCGTTCCTTCAAACCCGCGCTGTCCTGCGGGAGTTTCGCGTATGTCCGCTGTACCGGATGCGGCTTGGCGCAGATGAACCCCCAGCCGCTGCCGGAGGAGGTGCGCCGGCGCTACGGAGCGGCCCACGGGACGGATTACCTGGCGTATGAAATTTCCAACGAGGCGGCCTTTCTGCGCCTCCAGGAGATGGCGCTGGAAGACGCGGGGTTTTATGCCTGGGAGCAAACGCTCTGCTTTGACGGTTCCGCCCGGCCCGCGCTCCTGGACATCGGCTGTGCTACGGGCGCGCTCCTTGAGCGCCTGTGGGAGCGGGGCTGGGATGCGCGGGGCGTGGAACTCTCCCCGCAAGAGGCTGAATACGCCCGGCGGGAGCGCGGTCTTGATGTGAGCGCTCTGCCCCTGGAGGAAAAGCGCTTTCCTGCCGCGTTCTTTACGGCGGCGCTGGCTTCCCACCTCATCGAACACCTTAACGATCCCGCTTCCCTGGTACGGGAGGTCTGGCGGATACTCATCCCCGGCGGGCGCTTCTGGGTTACCACCCCGAACATCGGGGGGTTCCAAGCCCGGCTGTTCGGCAGCCGGTGGCGTTCGGCCATATTCGATCACCTCTACCTGTTTTCAGCAAAGACCCTGCGGGTACTGCTTGAGGGCACGGGGTTCCGGGTGGAAAGGATGGCGACTTGGGGAGGGCTGGCCGCCGGGACCGCGCCCGGACCGGTGAAGCGCGCTGCTGACCGGGCGGCCAAACGGTTCGGATTTGGCGATGTGATGATCTTCCAGGCGGTAAAGGAGCCGGTATGCGTTTCAAATGCGTGATTTTTGATCTTGACGGGACGCTGGCGGATATGGCCTATGCGCGGCTCTATCCGGGGACGCTGGAACTGGCGCTTGAATTGAAGCGCCTCAAGGTGAGAACCGCGGTGCTGACCAATATGCCCGATCCGGCGGCCCGGCAGGTGATCGCGGACCTGTTCCCCCCGTTTACCTTCGATATGGTACAAGGAACCGCGCCGGGGGTTGCGGGAAAGCCCGATCCGGGCGCGGCCTGGGACATTATCATGAGCCTGGACGCCACTCCCCGCGAGACCATACTGGCAGGGGACTCGGAGATCGACATGGAGACAGCCCGCGCCGCAGACTGCCACGCGCTGGGGGTAAGCTGGGGCTGCTGTTCCCGGCAGGCGCTGGCGGCAGCCGGAGCGGAGCGGATCATCGACCGGCCTGACGAGCTGCTCAGACTGATCCGGGAAACCCGTATGTGACCCCCGCCAGCCTTTGCAAGAGGCGCAGAGCCAGCCAACCGGGGGGTCTGGGGGGCGCGAACCTGCTGTTCGATGGCCCCCCCAGGGGTACGGGGGCGGAGCTCCCGCCCCCGCTTACTTCTTCTCGGTCAAGTCCCCCATGTTCAGAACCAGCGGCGAACCATCGGCGCGCTGGATCATAATATCGTTCCCCTGGAACAAAGGCGCGGCGTAGGCGTGAACCGCAACACT
>JAITHH010000271.1 GCA_031280065.1 Treponema sp.
TACTCCTATTCGCGGTCTGCCTGTCTGACAGGCAGCCGCGTTTTACTTTACGGCGGACGGTCTTAACTATTCTCTGTGCCGGGGTTCCTCCCTCGCGGGATTTCCTCACTGCACGGATCGGCCTTCCGCCGGTTCCCTGGCCCCGTCAGACCAGAGTACCGCGTTCTCCCGATAATCTAAATCATAGGTTCTCTGTGGACGAGGGAGGAAGGAAAGCGTTAACGGAGCAAGAAAAGCGGAATACATCGTGCCCATGGCGGGATACATTGTTTCCAGCGTAGGCAGGCGTTTTCTGCGGTAAAAAGAACAGTTGCCAGGGGGACCGCTGATTACGCAGATGAAAAGGATGGCACAGATGAGTAGAAACAACATCAGTGTCGAACCGAAGGTTCGCAAACCGCAGGTTCGCAATCCGTGTCATCCGCGGTAAAAAAAACAGTTGTTAAGGAACCGAATCAATCTCCTCTTGTGACAGCGGCCTGGAGATGCTGATTCCGTCCGGGGAGGTCTTGACCGTTTTCATCCGGCCTCCGGGGAGCATCTCGCCGAAAATCCGCACAATGGGCAGGCGCGGGTTTTCGGGGTTTGTATCGACTACCTGGCCCTTCTTGCCGTTGGACAGCAGCACATACTGCCCGATGGGATAGATGGAGAGGGAAAACACCAAGGCCCGGATGATTGCCTCGTCGTACTGCTTGCCGGAGTTCTTCAATAAGTCCAGCATCCCCGTATGCCCGTCTTTCGCCTCTTTATAGGACCGGCTGCCCGTCTGGGCCTCAAATGAACAGGCTGCGGCGATGATCTTCGCGTACTGGCTTATCTTGTCCCCGGTCAGTTTCTTAGGATAACCCGCGCCGTTTTCCCGCTCGTGGTGTTCCAGAACCGCCCTGCATACCTCCGGGGGAAAGCCGGAATTCTTGAGTATCTCGTAACTCTTTATTGGGTGGATGAAGATGAGTTTCCGTTCCTCTTCGGAAAGTTCCTGCCCCTTGAGGTATATTGCCGGAGGAATCAGGCTCATGCCCGCCTCGTGCACCAGCGCGGCAGCACCCAGTTCGATAAGCCGGTGCGCGGGCAGTTTGAGCTGGCCGCCGATAAGCAGCGACATAATCGTTGATTTTACGCTGTGAATCGCCAGATAGTTCTGCCCCTCCGGTGAACCGGTCTTTTGGAGCGCCCAGAGCAGGTAGCGGCGCTCCTCTTTGAGCAGCTCGCAGAGTCCTTTTATCTTTTCCGCTATCTCCAGATAGGGGACCGGTATGTTTTGGGCCAGGCGGGTATAGACCGATTCGGTGTACTCCTGAAAGGCTTGGCAAGCCGCTTCCGCATCCTGGAGTCTCTTCCGTTCGTTTAAGGACTGCCCATCCAGGCTTGCGCCTGCCTCGGCGGACCCGCCATCATCGTCCGGCTCGTACTCCTCCCCCGGTTCTCCATCGCTTTGGACCTCTGTGAATTTCCACTCCTGGAGCAGATTTTTCAATTCGCCGCTGAACTTCATTTCCGGCACGGCGACAATAAAACCGGAATCAAGGTAGACCGGTTTGGTGAAAAAATAATTGTCAGGTATATCCTTGACCTTGAAACTCCCCATGAGCCCTCCTCATTGACGATACGATCCCTTTCTTCTATCATAGAGGGGAAGTTAGGGAGACGCTGGCTTGAAATTTACGTCCGTATTCATCCTGTTTAACGCTATTATAGTGATCTTTCTCGCCTTCGTCTTCATGGTCCCGCCGCTGATGCTGGGTTTTGAGGAGGGACGGGCTTTCTGGCGGGCCGTATGGCCCCTGGCGCTTCTCTTAGCGCTCATCCTGGGAGGGCTGGATGCCTTCTACGTCTATAACCGCCGCCTCCTCTTTCTCCTGGAGCGGGAGGACTGGCCCGCCCTGACCCAGTACCTGGAGCAGCGGATATTCCGCCGGGGGAGTTACGCCTCCCCGCTGGTCCGGCTCCTGGCCAACTCCTACCTCGTGCTGGCCGACTACCCGGCGGCGCTGGCCCTGGAAAACAAGGCCGCCATTGCAAACCCCGCCGCAGTGTCGCGGAACGCCCTGATCTTCGGGTCAGCCCGGATTCTGTCCAGGAATTACCGGGCGGCGGCGCATTTCTTCGCGGAACAGCTTGAGCCGGGCAAGGGGAAGCGGCGCCGCCGCCCGGACCGGCCCTGGCTGGAACTCTGCCAGGGATACGCCCTGCTCCTTGACGGGCAGTACGAATCTGCGGAGGAGCACCTGAACCCCCTGGCCCGTTCTTCCGCTGACGGGCTGATCGCGGGACTCGCCGCCTACTTCCTGGATGAGTACCTCCTGCGGGCTCTGGCAGGTCAGGCGTACGAAATCTCCAGCGCGGCCAATGAGGGCCGCGAGCGGGTGCGGAAAGCCCTGCCCCAACGGGCCGCCTGGGACAAAGAGCGGTCCAATATCGAAACTGAAGTTCACGGCGTGATTCTCTCCCGTTACCTGGAGATGGCCGCCGTATGGCTCTACGGGGCCGCATAACACGGCGAAGGAGTCCGCAATGAGAATGTTTCCGAAATCAGCGAAACTCGACAACGTCTGCTACGACATCCGGGGGCCTGTCCTTAAAGAGGCCAAGCGGATCGAGGGCGAGGGCTTCCGGGTCTTGAAGCTCAACATCGGCAATCCGGCCAGTTTCGGCTTTAACGCCCCGGATGAGATCATCCACGATATCATCATCAATCTGCCCAACGCCCAAGGCTACATCGATTCCCAAGGGCTCTTTGCGGCGCGTAAGGCGATCATGCAGGATTTTCAGTCCAAGGGGGTGATGGACGTGGAAATCGACGATATTTTCATCGGCAACGGGGTCAGCGAGCTTATCACCCTCGCCATGCAGGGGCTGCTGGACTCAGGCGATGAGGTGCTGATTCCCATGCCGGACTATCCGCTGTGGACCGCCGCGGTGAGTCTGTCCGGGGGGAAGGCGGTGCACTACCGCTGCGATGAGAGCGCCCTCTGGTCGCCGGACCTGGCCGATATGGAGGCCAAGGTCTCAAGCCGGACTAAGGCCGTCGTGGTCATCAACCCGAACAATCCCACCGGCGCGGTATACGAGCGTTCCACGCTGGAGGGAATCGCCCGGATTGCGGCGGAGCATGAATTGATCGTCTACGCCGACGAGATATACGACCGGATCACCTACGACGGGGCGCGGCATATTCCCATGGCTTCCATTAACCCCGATATTCTGACGATCAGTTTTAACGGCATGTCCAAGGCGTACCGGGCGGCGGGATTCCGGGCGGGCTGGATGGCCCTGTCGGGGAACAAGAAGAGCGCCGCTGGCTACCTGGAGGGGCTGGATATGCTCTCCAATATGCGGCTGTGCTCCAACGTACCCGCGCAGTTCGGTATTCAAACCGCGCTGGGGGGATATCAGAGCATCAACGATCTGGTGCTCCCCGGCGGGCGGCTGCGGGAACAGCGGGATGTCGCGGTAAACATGGTCAACGCGATTCCGGGGCTGGACGCGGTGATGCCCCGTGGGGCCCTGTACTGCTTTCCCCGGGTCGATACCAAACGTTTTAACATCACCGATGATCAGCGGTTCATGCTCGATCTGCTGCGGGAACAGCACTTGCTCCTGGTCGCGGGCACGGGTTTTAACTGGCCTGAGCCGGATCATTTCCGCGTTGTCTTCCTGCCGGACAAAGAGACCCTCGCCGAAGCCATGCGCCGGCTGGCCCTTTTCCTGGAACATTACCGTCAATGACCGGGGAGCGCACAGCCGAATGATACAAAAAAGGTGCCTAACAGAGGTGTTTTTTCTTGCGGCGGCGTCGATGTTAAAACCGCCGCAGTACTGGGAAGCAGCCGGGAGCGGTTCTGATCTATCTGATTGCTCATTGTTCCGCAAGTATCCCCGGCTGCCGCCAGTCGATAATATCGATGGCGGCGGCTCCGGGTTTGCCGGGCCGCGTTACGGTAAGGTACAGGGTTACCGAATAATTCCTGGTAAAATAATAATCGGGTATATCCCGCGCAAAGTTGTGACTGGCGGTGAGCGAGGAATTTAAATTCTGGAATAGATATTCGTTTCCG
>JAITHH010000289.1 GCA_031280065.1 Treponema sp.
AAAGTGCACGGAAAAGGACTTCCTTTCCGCGTCACTTCCGTGTGTTCCGTGGTTCGGTTTGGTTTAATCAGTGGTTCCCTAACGGTATTCAGGCAGCCATTGACGGTGCGCTTCCAAAAGCTCATCGCACATGGCGGCAATGCTGTCCAAGTCCAGTTCCCCGGCGGTGTGGGGATCGAGCATGGCCGCGTTGTAAACCAGGTCCCGCTTTTTCTCCACCGCCGCGGCAATGGTCAGAAGCTGCACGTTGATATTGGTCATGTTCATGGCCGCAAGCTGGACCGGCAGCGGCCCCACATGGCAGGGGAAAATTCCCTTTCCGTTGACCAGACAGGGAACCTCAACGCAGGCGTCCGCAGGCAGGTTGCCGATAAGCCCCTGGTTAAGCACGTTCCCCCCTATCTGGTAGGGTTTGCCCAAGGTGATGCTCTCCATGATGTACGACGCGTATTCATGGGAGCGGCTGTGGCTCAGGGCCGGATTGCTCACCAGTTCCGCGCTCCGCTTGGTCCACTCGCCGATCTGGCTGACGCAGCGCCGGGGGTATTCATCCAGGGGGATACGGTACTGCCCGATGAGGCCGGGGAACTTCGCCTTGATGAAGAAGGGATTGTACTCGGCGTTATGCTCGCTGGATTCCGTGCAGTAGAAGCCAAGCCGCCGGATGTATTCATAGCGGACCATGTCGTCATGGTCGCCTGCGGCGTTCTTCGCCAGCGCCCGCCGCCGGATTTCGGGGTAGAGGTCTTTGCCGTCCCGGTCTTGGATTTCCAGGAGCCAGGCCATGTGGTTGATTCCCGCGATAAGCTCCCGGCGGCCCTCCAGCGCGTCCTCCATGCCCAGCCCCTTGAGGAGCCACTCGCTGCACACCTGGACGCTGTGGCAGAGTCCGACGGTCTTGACCGCGGTGTACCGCTGCATAAAGCCGGAGAGAATCGCCATGGGGTTGGTGTAGTTGAGCAGCCACGCGCCGGGGCAAACCGCTTCCATGTCGCGGGCAAAGGCTTCCATGACCGGGATGGTCCGCAGCCCCCGCATGATCCCCCCGATGCCCAGGGTGTCCGCGATGGTCTGCCGGAGTCCGTACTTCTTGGGAATCTCGAAGTCCGCGATGGTCGCCGGGTCATAGCCGCCCACCTGGATGGCGTTGATCACGAAGTTCGCGTCCCGCAGCGCGTCCCTCCGCTGTTCGGGCCCCAGGAAGGCGCTGATCCGCGCCCTGCCGTGGTTGGCGTTTTGATTGATGAGTTCCAGCATGGTCTTTGATTCGCCCAGCCGTTTCCCGTCGATGTCGTAGAGCCGGATATCGGCGTCTCTCAGCGCTTCGCAGCACATGACGTCTCCCAGCACGTTTTTGACGAAGACCGTGCTGCCGGCGCCCAAAAAGGTGATTTTCATTTGCTTCTCCTTAAAACATACGAATACGGGGGCCGCCGAACCGCGGGTTCGCGGTCCCTTGCCCCCGGAAATATTATAACATCGTCAAGAGGCGCTGGGCTATTGCTTCGGGCGCGGCGTTTTCTCCGGCAGCGGTAATATGGGCCAGCGCCCGGCAGGCCGCCGCCCGCCGGGTATACAGGGCCCGGTGCGTCTCGCGGGGATTGGCGGTGTTGAGGAACGGGGGAAGTTCTCCAGTCCGCCCGGCGGCAAGCTGAATCCGCTCCCAGGCGGTCTCCTCCGAAACTTCGATATACAGGAGGCGGACACCGGCGGTATTCACCAGGAGCGCCGACGCCGCCGCGTTATCGGCGGTTCCCCCGCCCGCAGCGATAACCCGCCGGCCCGCAGTCTCTTCAAGCAGGCTTCGCAGCGCCTCAGTCTCGGCGGCCCGAAACACCTCAGGGCCTTCCCGGTAGAGCGCCCGGGGTGTTTTCCCGGTCCGCGCGGTAACCGCCTCGTCCAGATCGATAAAGGGAACGTCCAAGAGTCCGGCTAAGGCCCGGCCAACACTTGTTTTTCCTGTGTGCTTGGGCCCGATGAGTACCGCTGTTTCCATATCAATACCCTATAAAAACCGTGCGGTTTGTACTATAGTTCTGATCACATGGGCGGGTTATGGGTTCTCTTTGCGCTTATCGCGCTCTCCGCGCTGCCGGTTGCGGGGGTGTTTATCTGGTTCCGGGTAAGCGGCTATCCCCTCAGCCTGCCCTGGTTCGCGGGCTTTCTCGGCTGCGGCGCGGCTGCTCTGCTTCCGGCGGCTTTACTGCAAAGTCTGTTCCCCCCCTTAGATGATGTTTCTTTCGCTTCTCTTCTATTCAAAACCTTCATTCAAATTGCCCTGACCGAGGAAGGCGGGCGGCTGATAACGCTTTCTATCCTGGTCAGGCTGGCCCGGCCTTGGGAGAAAACGCCCGGTCCGGCCCGGCCCTCGTACGCCGCCGCTGCGGGTCTGCTGACCGGGCTTGGCTTTGCCCTGGCGGAGACGGCGTTTTACGGGGCGATGGACCTGGGTCTGACGCTGCTGCGGGCCATTACCGCCGCTCCGCTCCACGGGGCCTGCGGGGCGCGGGTCGGGCTTGCCCTGTTCAGCATGAAGGAGGGGCCGGGGGCTGTCCGGGGAGTGCTGCGTTTTTGTACGGCGGCGGCGATTCACGGGATGTACAACCTGATGATCATCAGTCCAGGGGTCTTGCCTTTTCTGGCGGTGCTTATCGCGTTTTCCGCGCTGGGTTCCGCCTTGATGACTATCCATTCAGGTAAGGA
>JAITHH010000015.1 GCA_031280065.1 Treponema sp.
CCAAAGGCCAGGACCGCGGGATGGTCCCCGTAGCGCGAGGCCATGTTTTTTGCCAGGCCCAGGGCGAATTCCTGAAACCGGGGATGCCCCACATCCTCCATGTACCGGGAATGGGGGTACAGCCGCCGCCCCTCCGGGCCTGCAACGGTGATACCGGGAAACTTTTTGTGCAGCCACAGCGGCGCGGGCCGGGTTGGTATGTCCACCACCGCCATGAGTCCGTACTTTTCGCAGAGCTCCAGGGCCCGGTCGAACCAGCCGAAGGTAAACGCGCCCAGGGCGGGCTCAAAGCTGTCCCAGCAGAGGTGCCCCAGGCGGACAATGTTAAAAGAAGCGTCTTTCATCAGGCGGAAATCCGTCTCCCAGCGGCTTTCAGGCCAGTCGTGGGGGTGGTAGTTCGTTCCGGTATACAAGCGGTTTGACGGTATATCTAACATGATTCCTCCGCCGGGAAGCGTAGCATGGGCGGTATGCGGCGGCAATTGCTAAACTAAAGAACGAGGTATGAATTAGGGATGAATTCGCTCTGAATTGCTCTCCGCCGATGCCAGCCCCCGGTCCCCGCATTCCAAACCTGGGTTTTTTGCGTTTCCAAACCCAGATTTTGTTGTTATAAACCGCTCTTTGGAACTTTCACACCACGCTCTGGAAACGTCAAACCGCCCGGTGAAGGGCTGTCTCTATGATGAGGGGCCATCGAACCGCTGGTTCGATGGCCCCTCCATACGCCCGCTTCAAGTTTGAGGCGGGGCACAATCTTCCTAGCGCGTCAGCCGTGCGATGAGTTCCACCGTTTGCTGGCCCGCCTGGGCCGTGGTGATCCTGCCGTAGGCCGCATTCTGGGCAATGAGGAACAGCCCCTGGCCCCATTGGGAATCACCGGGAATGTTGGGATCCCGGGCGGAGGCGTGCGCTCCGGCTGTATCCAGGTAGACGGCGATCCGGTCCGTTACCGGCTCGCGGGGAATGGCCGAACGGCACTCGGCGTTCACCGGCGTTCCCGGATCCGCGCCCATGGTCTTCCATACATCGGGGGTATTCACCCGGTAGTTGATGAACCGGGCCGCGGCTTCGGGATTCCGGGAATTCTTGCTGATCGCCATCATCTGGCTCATCTGCCCCCACAGCGCCTTGCTCACGGAAGCGTTGGGGAACTCAATCAAGTCGAGCGTGTCCCCGGTGGCCCGCTGGTAGTTTACTAACATATTGGACCAGAGGACGCAGCCGGCTGCTTTGCCGTCAATCAGGGAGGAAGAAGATTCATTCAACTCGCTGTAATCCGCGGCGGTAGCGGCGGGGGGGATTAGCCCTTCGGCCCGCCAGGAAGCCCACATATCAAAGTATTTCTGGACATCCGCAGCGGACAGATGGGACTTGGAGCCGTCCCACTGGGACGTGCCGTTATCACGGGCCCAGTAGCCAAAGAAGAACGACTGATCCGAATTGGCGCTGTTGTCCGCAAAGGGGTAGACCCCCTGGGGGAGCTTCGCCTTTACCGCCCGCAGCCAGGCGTGGAATTCATCCCAGCTCATAGACATCTTGGGAAGCGGAGCGCCCGCCCGTTCCAGGAGGGAGCGGTTGTACACGATGGCCGGCATATTGGCCGCCAGGGGAAGGCCCCACAGACGGCCCTGTTCCGTGCCTCCCGCGATGGCCGAAGCATCCACCTTGGATAGGCTGATGATTCCCTGCTGCACAAAGCCGTCCAGCGGCTGAAGTACCGTACCCAGATCGTCAACCTGGAGATTGGAAAAATCTCCCCCGATCTGTACGATGTCCGCGGCGCTTCCCCCGGCAAACTGGGTTTTGAATTTGGCGAAATGTTCGGCGGTTCCCGGCGCGGGTTCAGCGGCCACGATGATTCCGGTTGCTTCGGTAAACCGGTCAATAACAAGCTGCGTGTTCTTGATGCGGCTTTCTCCGCCCCAGAACGACCAGCGGACCACGGCCTGCCCTGAAGCGCCGCTGCTTTGGGGATTCCCGCCCGCATGGATCAGCGCTCCTGACAGGAGGAGCGCCGTAAGAACAAAAGTGAATTGCTTCATAATGAATTCTCCAATAATGCAAGGGACCATCGAACCGCTGATTCGATGGCCCCCGTACGCCCGGCTTCAAGTTTGAGGCGGGGTGCAATCTCCCTAGGGCACGCTGATTAGCGTCAAGTTAATCAGCGTTGCCCTAGCGCGTCAGCCGCGCAATGAGTTCCACCGTTTGCTGGCCGCCTTGGGCGCTCGTAAGGCGGCCATAGGCCACGTTCTGGGCGATTAGGAAGAAACTGCTGTTCCACTCGGTATCGCCGGGCATATTCGGATCACGGGCGCTGGCGTGCGCGCCAGCCACGTCAAGATACGCGGCGATCTTCTGCGCCGCCGGCGTCGTGGAAACCACGGCCCGGGACGCGGGCGTTACCGGTGTTCCCGGATCCGCGCCCATGATCTTCCACACCTCAGCGTCGGTTACCCGGTAGCCGATGAACCGCGCCGCGGCTTCGGGACTCCGTGAATTCTTGCTGATCGCCATCATCTGGCTCATCTGTCCCCAGAGCGCCTTGCTCGCGGAAGCGTTGGGGAACTCGATCAGATCGAGTTCATCCTGGGTGGCGTTCTGATAATTCAAGAGCTGATTCGACCAAATAACCCGTGCGGCCGCTATCCCCGCGATCAGGACCGAAGACGACTCATTCACTTCGGAGTAATCCGCGGAGATCGCGGCGGGAGGAATAAACCCGGCCTGCCGGTAATCGGCCCAGAGATCAAAGTATTTCTGGACATCCGCGGGAGTCAAATGGGTCTTGGTTCCGTCCCACATGGGAGTCTTGTTTTGGCGGCACCAGTAGCCAAAGAAGAATGACTGATCCGAGTTGGCGCTGTTGTCCGCAAAGGGATACACGCCCGCAGGCAGCTTCGCCTTTACCGCGGCGAGCCACGAGCGGAATTCATCCCAAGTCATCGACACCTTGGGCAGCGGTGCGCCTGCCCGCTGTAACAGGGACTTGTTATAAAGAATACCGGGCATATTGGCCGCCACCGGTACCGCGTAGAGCGTCCCCTTGACCGTGCCTGCGGCAATGGCCGAAGCGTCAACCGCCGAAATATCCAGCGCCCCGCTCTTCACATAGGAGTCCAGGGGCAGAAGCACCGAACCCACGTCGTCTCCCACCTGCAAGTTGGAAAAATCACCGCCTAACTGGATAATGTCCGCGGCGTTGCCCCCGGCAAATTGGGTCTTGAACTTGTTGAAGTGATCGCCGGTCCCCGGAGCGGGTTCCGCAGCCACCACGATCCCCGTTGTCTCGGTGAACTTGTCAATGGCGAGCTGCGTATTCTTGATCCGGGCCTCCCCTCCCCAGAACGACCAGCGCACAACCTGAACGCCCGGCGCGGCCTGGGGCTGGGAACCGCCCCCCGCAAATACCGCCGCGCCGCATGACAACAGCGCAGCCGCCAGAAAAACAACTCTCTTCATAGTAACCTCCATCACTAACCTCTCAATATACGGGAACACCGCCATATCGCGGCGCGTCCCACAAGGGTAAACTACCCTTTAATGCCCGTTGTGGCGACTCCCTGGACAAAATACTTTTGCAGGGAGAAGAAGAGAACAAAACAGGGAATCAGCGAAAGTACCGACATGGCGAACATGGACCCCCACGAAGAAACCCCAGAGCTGTCCAGGAAGAGCCGAAGCCCCATCGGCACGGTGAATTTCTCCGGCGAATTGAGGTACAGCATCTGGTTAAAGAAATCATCCCACGTCCAGAGGAACGTGAAGAGCACCGTGGTGATCAGGGCCGGCATACTGAGCGGCATGATGATCTTCAGGTAAATGCTGAACTTCCCGCAGCCGTCAATTCGCGCAGACTCGTCCATGTCGCGGGGCAGACTCCGGATGAATTGCACCAGCAGAAACACGAAGAAGGCATCTGTGGCAAAGAGCTTGGGTATAATAAATGGAAGAAACGTGTTGATCCAGCCGAAAGACCGGAAAATGATGTAGCGGGGAATCGTGGTAACATGGCCGGGCAGCATCAAGGTCAGCATCATCAGGGCGAACCAGAAGTTCTTCCCCCAGAAGCGGAGCCGGGCGAAAGCGTAGGCGGTCAGAGAGCAGAACACCGCGTTGGCCGCCACGCACAGAGCGCAGATGACAAATGAATTGCCGAAAAATACGCTGAACGGCACAATACCGATACCCCCCCAGCCTGCGGCATAATTTTGCAAAGTCCAGGTCTTGGGAAGCAGGGCCGGATTGCTGAATATTTGGGAGCCGTCTTTGAAAGACGCCATGATCAGCCAGATAACCGGGTAGAGCATGATAACGCCCAGCGCGATGATGATGATATTCGAGGCACCGGATTTCACCAGATTTTTGGCGGTAAGATTTTTCATTCTCCGCCTCCGTAACTCACCAGGGAATTGGAACCCCGGAACGTCAGAAAGGTCATCACCGCGATGATCAGGAGCAGCACCCAGGCCATAGCCGCGGCGTAACCCATCTGGGAGTGGGCAAATCCCCGCAGGTACAGGTACAGACTGTAGAACATCGTCGAGTCCACAGGCCCGCCATTCCCCCCGGAGATGATATACGCCTGGGTAAATGACTGGAACGCGCTGATCATTTGCATCACCAGGTTGAAGAAGATAATCGGCGACAGGCTGGGCAGGGTAATAGCGAAGAACTGCCGGGTCTTCCCCGCGCCATCCACGCTGGCCGCCTCGTAATACTCCTGGGGAATCTGCTTGAGCCCCGCGAGGAATATGATCATCGGGGAGCCGAACTGCCAGACCGCCAGGAGGATCAGCGTATAGATGGCGAAGGCGGGGCTCGAAATCCAAGACGGAGGTTCGATGGCGCCGCCGCTTATCTGCCGGATGATGGTATTCACCACCCCGTCTCCGGCGAACAGCCTCCGCCAGAGCACGGCGATGGCCACGGACCCGCCCAGCAGCGTGGGAATGTAGTAGATAGTCCGGTAGAAGGGAATCAGCCGCAGCTTTTGGTTCATCAGCATGGCTATTGCCAGGGCAAACGCCAGCTTGCAGGGAACTGAGATAAACACAAAGCGGAGCGTAACGAACAGAGAATTGAGGAACCGCTCATCACGGGGAAATTCCGCATTCCCCGCAAACATGACGAAGTAATTCCTGAATCCGATCAGCTTCGGCGGCTGGAGGATGTTGTATTGGGTAAAGGACAGGTACAGGGAATACACCATGGGGTAGAGCGTGAGTACCAGAAATCCAAGCAGCCACGGAAGAAGAAACGCATACGACGAAAGATTGTCTTTAATTGCTTTATCAAGCGCCTTTGTTCTCATAGTGTTGATAGTATACGTCCCTTTGAGTCATCCCGCTAATCAAATATTGCGCACTTCTGATCAAGAATTGCGGTTTTTTCCCGCGGCCCGGCCTGTCCGGTACGACGAGGGGGTCGCGCCGGTATAGGCTTTGAAGAGCCGGTTAAACGTGGCAATACTATTGAAGCCGCAGCTATGGGCGATGTCCGCCACCGGCATATCCGATTCGGCCAGATACTGTTCCGCACGGTAGAGCCTCATGCGGGAAAGGTACTCGTAGAAGCTCATGCCCGTCTGTTCTTTCATAAAGCGGGAAAAGTAGAACTTATTCAGGCAGGCGCTGTCCGCCGCCATCTCCAAGGAGAGCTGCGGGTCCTCGAAGTTTTCCACAATAAAGGCGAATATCCTGTCCAGACGGTCGTGGTTTGCCTTGAGTTTGATTCCGGGGGCCTGGCCGGGCGGAATTTTCCGCAGCAGGTCCACGGTGATTTCATACAGCCGGGAAATCACCTGGAGCCGGAAGCCGGGAGCCCGCTCCCGGTATTCATGGTACATTTCGGTCAGCAGCCGTCCAACACGGGCGTGGAGCGTTCCGTCTTCCCGTTCATTCAAGATGGGTTTCCGGCTGAAAACTGACGCCTGTTCCTCTCCCCGTATTTCCGGCAGCGCCCCGGAGAATATTTCCAGGCCGAATTGAAATATGCGCGCCCCGGTCTCAGGCGCGGGGTTTGAAAACCCATGAACAGTCCCCGTGTCAGCAATTACGATGTCTCCTTCCCTCCCTTCCCGGCTTTGCCCGTTGTGAATCACCTCCAGTCTCCCGGAAAGGATGTGTACTAATTCCACCTGAGCGTGCCAGTGGAGCGGGAACCAGAACGCGGGGTGTATCCGCTCCCAGGCCAGGAAGGGAAACGCCGGATCGAGTTTTTCTTTCTCGTAAAAGGGAAGTTCCATGAGTGCAGTATAACATGAAACGGACGATTCCCCTACAACTTACTTTAGCCGGTGTTTCTCCAGCTTGATACGTCATCTTTCCTGAAGTATTCTTCCGGTAAAGGAACCGTTCAGACATATAAAGGAGATGTTTATGACCACACCGTATTTTGGAACCGGGATATACATTCTGCGTCAAGAGGCGGAAAGGGACCTGTTCGAGGTTACCGGGAAACTGGCCGCCCTGGGCTTCGAGGGGGTGGAACTCCTCGGCTTTTTCGGGAAAGCGCCCGCCGAGATCCGCC
>JAITHH010000022.1 GCA_031280065.1 Treponema sp.
TATCCTCCGCCGACCGGCTTCCCCATGGGTTACTCTTTATGGTGGTGAATACCCTGTTGCGGTATCCCCCCCCCCCCCCCCCCCCAGCCCGGCCTGGAGGGAAGATTTTCAGCGGTTCCGAACCGCTGTTTTCGGGAACTGTACCGGTTTCTTGCCGCGGGTTTACCGGGATGTAACCAATGAGGCAAATACGGTATTATACTTAACACATGGTATCAAGCGGCAGGGGCCGCTTAAAGGCCGCGCTTGGGCGGGCCTATCATACCGGTTGACCGGAGATTCGGCGGAACAAGGCGCTTCTCCGGTCAATAACAAGGAGTCTATATGATCCCAATCAGAGACGGATGCTTCGGCATGGCCCGGCGGAGCCTTTGGCCGCCATTTCCAGCGTTAACGCCCCTCGCGGCGCTCTTGGCGCTCTTGACCCTGGGGGGGCTTCCCCTTTCCGGGCAGGAAGGCGGCGGCGCGGCAAGCGAACCTATGGTTCTCGAACCTACGGTTCTCGAACCTATGGTTCTCGAACCTACGGTTCGACGGATTTCCCCGGATGAAGCGGTGAGCCTGGCTATCCAAAGCAACCTCAGCCTGGAAGTCAGCCGCGTAGGGGTGGAAACCAAGAAACGCAAATCAGACCTCTCGTGGAACCAGTTCATCCCCAGCGTGGAAGTGCGCGGCAGCCTGGTACTGGATAACGAGAAAGGCACGGTGGCGGGGACGCAGCCGGTGGATCTTGCGATACTCGGCAGTCAGATAGGTATGACGATTCCGCCGGACACCATATACGGCGTGGTTCCCTATTCGGTGGAAGCCCCCCAGTGGCACATCGCCGGTTCCCTCAATGTGTCCTTGACCCTCAGCGTGGCGATGTTCGCAAACATCCGCCGCCTGCGGCTGGAATACGAGAACGGGCTCCTGGGCTACGAGAAGGCCAAGGCCCAGATCGAGCGGGACATACGCAAAGACTACTATAATATGCTCCTGATTCAGGAGAACATCGCCCTGCTGCGGGAGAACTACGAAGCCGCGGGCAGGCGGGTGGAAACCGCCCGGGCCAATTACCGCGCCGGACTCGCGCCGGAGCTGACCCTGCTCCAGGCCCAGGTGTCCCAGGAGAACCTCAAGCCCAACATGGATCAGGCGGAAAACGGCCTCAAACTCTCCATGGCCCGCTTCGCCATGAACCTCGGCCTGCCCTACAACACCCCGTTTGAACTCATCCCCCTGGAGGGCGGAGTTTCCTTCATCCCCCTGGACATGGCGGCGCTGATCTCCCAGGCCGCGTCGGGCAAGCCCGACATTCAGGAACTGCGGCAGAACATCCTGCTGCTGGAAATCGCCCGGAAAGCGCAGTTCTACAGCGTCTTTACCCCCTATCTGAATCTCGGCTGGAGCGCCGGGGCGAATTTCACCCGGGACCCCTGGAAGGACGATTGGGGGAATAAGGACAACTGGGCCAAGAACGGCTCCCTTACTCTGACCCTGGGGATGCGGCTCCACAGCCTGCTCCCCTGGAGCCCGGATTTCCAGAGCGTCAAAGACATTGACGACAACCGCCGGACGCTGAACATCAACCTGTCCCAGTCGATCCGGGGCACGGAGATCGAGATCTACAATACCGTGCTCTCCCTGGAGAAGACCCAGATCACGGCGGAAGCCCAGGCCCGGACTATCGACCTCGCGGAACGCTCCTACCGGCTCACCGAAGAGGCGTACCGGGCGGGCCTGCAAGACCTGCTGGAGGTGCAGAACGCCGAACTCTCTTTAAGGCAGGCCAGGGTTCAGATGCTTGAACAGCAGTTCAACTACCTGAACGGACTCATCGATCTTGAATACGCTATCGGCGCGCCTTTTGGAACCCTTTCCGGAGCCGCCGCAACCAGGAGTGAGTGATGAATACACCATATAAGCGGGCTTCGTCCCCGCAGGCTTCGTCCCTGCGGGACGGGTCAAAAGCGGCGCTGATCATAAGCCTTATCCTTGTAGCCGCCCTTTTCGGGAGCTGCGGACGGATCAAATCCCTAACCGGCGGGGACAAAGCCGCGCCCGGAGGCCCCGGCGCTGCCGACGCAGCCTCAGAAGTCCCGGTCTTCGCGGTGAATACCACCGCCGCCGTCAAAGGCCAGATACGGGATTACCTGGCCCTGGCCGGGGACATCGTGTCAGGCTCCACCGTGGACGCCTATTCCGATGTGGCGGGGAAAGTCAGCCGGCTCTACGTTTCCGTAGGAAGCCGGGTGAGCAAGGGCGCGCCCATCGCCGAAGTTGACCCCTCCCGTCCGGGCATGAACTACGTGCCCGGCGTGGCAACGGCCCCCATATCGGGCACCGTGGTGAGTCTCCCCGCCCAGATGGGCATGACGATCAGCCAGGCGGTGCCCATAGCCCGGATATCCGGGGGCAACGCCCTGGAGATACGGCTTTACGTGGCGGAGCGCTTCATATCCAAGATGGCCCTCCGCCTCCCCTGCGAGATCGTCCTGGATGCCTATCCCGGTGAGATATTCCGGGGCAGCGTTACCGAGGTGTCTCCGGTCGTAGATCCCGCCTCCCGCACCATGGAAGTGCGGCTCAACGTGGACAACCCCGGCTCCCGGCTCAAAGCGGGTATGTTCGCCAAAGTGCGGATCATCACCGAACGGAAGAACAACATCGTAAAGATTCCCGCAGCCGCCATAATTCAGCGCTTTGGGGAGACCTATGTCTTCACCGCCGCGCCGGATCCGGCGAATCCCGGCGTTACGGTGGCCCGGAAGCAGATCATCACCCCTGGAATTCTGGTTGACGGGGTGCTGGAAGTACAGAGCGGGCTCGCGCCGGACGAGGAGATCGTTGTCCGGGGCCAGAGCCTTTTGGAGGACGGGGCCCGGATCAACATCGTTGACCGCGTTCCGCCCCTCTCAGCGAATTAGGAGTTAGCCATGAGTTTTACCAAAACCGTTGTTTCCCGGCCCACCACGATCTTTATCATCTTCGCCCTGCTCATCGGGCTGGGGGTCTTCGCCTTTATCAACCTGCCCATCGATCTGCTGCCGGAGATCAATCCGCCCTACCTGGTAGTGGTCACCACCTACCCAGGCGCGGGCCCCGAAGAGGTGGAGCGCTCGATCACCCGTCCCCTGGAAGCGGCCCTCTCCGGCGTTTCCAGCCTGGAAACGGTAACATCCACGTCCAGCAAGGGCTCCGGCATGGTGATCATGGAATTCACCTACGGCACCGACCTCGCGGACGCATCCAACTCGGTCCGGGACGCCCTGGAACGGACGCGGAACTATATGCCCACCGGCGCGGACTCCCCGATGATCTTCAAGTTCGATCCCTCCATGCTCCCCATCATGAGCCTCATGATCACGGGGAACCGCTCCCCGGAAGAGCTGCGGGAGATGGCGGCGAATACCATCGTCCCCCGTCTCGAACAGACCCCGGGCGTGGCGACCGCGTCAATCAGCGGAGGCCGGCAGAAGATCATCAAGGTGGAAATTCCCCAGTCCCGGCTTGAGGCCTACGGCCTCACGGTTACGAGCCTCCAGCAGATGCTCTCCAGCCAGAATATGCAGGTGGCAGCCGGCTCCATCACGGAGAACGGCCTTTCCTACATTCTGACCACCATGGGCGAATACAACTCCCTGGATCAGATACGGAACACGGTGATTTCCTACAAGGGCGGCGGCATGGGCTCCGCAGGCCAGGCGGAATTGCCCCGGCAGGTGTACCTGCGGGACATCGCCGACGTGTATGAGGGCTACCGGGATGAGACCAGCACGGTCTACGTCAACGGTCAGTCTGCGGTGATGATGCAGGTGCAGAAACAGAGCGGCAAAAACTCCGTGCAGACCGCCAAAGCCCTCCGGGCCCGGCTGATCCGCATCGCCAAGGAGATTCCCCAGGATGTCAAGATCACCGAAATCAGTAATACCACGGATCAGATCGAAAATTCGATCAACCAGGTGGGTTCCACCGCGTTTTCCGGGGCGCTCCTGGCGGTCGTTGTCCTTTTCTTGTTCCTCCGCTCAGGAAAACCCACGCTGATCATCGCCATCAGCATCCCCGTGTCGATCATCATCACGCTTATGCTGATGTACTTCGCCAAGCTCACCCTCAACCTGATGACCCTGGCGGGTCTGATCCTGGGGGTAGGGATGCTCGTGGATAACTCCGTCGTCATCCTGGAGAACATCTACCACTACCGGGAGAAGGGGGCCAAGCTGGCCACCGCCTCGGTGCTGGGTACCCAGGAAATGATCGTGGCAATCGTGGCCTCCACCCTGACCACGATCTGCGTGTTCGCCCCCCTGGTCATGTTCCAGGGGCTCCTGGAAATGGCCGGCGAGATGTTCGCGGGCTTGGCCTTTACCATCGTCATCTCCCTGACCTCATCCCTCCTGGTGGCGATGTTCCTGGTGCCCGTGCTGTCCAGCCACTACTTCCCCCTGGTAACGCGCAAACAGAAGCCCCTCAAGGGTCCCTTAGCCGCCATCGACCGGGGCTTTGAGCGCTTCTTCGCGGCTCTGGACACCGCATACCGGGGGGCGGTCCGCCGGGTGCTGCGCCACAAGATCATTACCATCGTCGTGCTCCTGGGGCTCCTGGCAGGAAGTATCCGGCTGATCTTTGTGATCGGCTGGGTCTTCATGCCTGCCCAAGAGGCGGATAATGTGAGCATCAATGTAACGATGCCCCTGGGAACCCCCTTGCAGGAGACCGAGGCCACGCTCAGGCAGCTTGAAGATATCGCAAAGCGGGAAGTCCAGGGCTACGAGCGGCTTACCCTTAACGCGGGCAGCGGGGGCGGTATATTCGGCGGGAGCGGCGGCAGCAATACCGGTTCCCTCAGAATCAACCTGCCGGAATACGAGAAACGTATCGATAACGCCGATGACATTAAGGGGAAGATGCGGGCGCACTTCAATAAATTCCCCGGCGTCTTCATCTCCTTCGGCGGAGGCGGCGGCATGATGATGGGAAGCGGCAACCCCGTTGACATCAAAATCCGCACTGACGACCTGGTAAAGGGCAAGGCCCTGGGCGAGCGGATTGCGGATATCTTAAAAGAAAATATCGAGGAAATCACCGAACCCCGGGTAGACCTCCAGGACGGCCTGCCCCAGATCGAGATCGAGCTTGACCGGGACCGGCTCTACGCCCTGGGACTCAACACCTACACCATCGGCAACGAGATCAAAGCAGCGGTGGACGGCGTTACCGCCACCCGCTACAAGGACGGCAACAACAACTACGACGTGGTGCTGATCCTCTCGGAGGCTGACCGGAGCGCCCGGCCCGCCCTGGATCATATCTTCGTCAACAGCCAGATGGCGGGCCGGGTTCCCCTCTCCAACTTCGCCAATTATAAGGAAGGGACCGGGCCGATGACCATCAACCGCGAAAATCAGAGCCGCATCATCCACGTAACCTCCGGGGTCAGGCCCGGAACCAAGCTCAACCAACTGGAGGACAAGGTGCGGAACCTTATCACCGCCCAAATCCCCGCGGAGGATGACGTGATCATCGAATTCGCCGGGGACAATGCGGAAATGATGACCATGATGAAGAATTTCATGCTGATCCTCATCGTGGCCATCGGCCTGGTGTTCGGGGTCATGGCCAGCCTCTTTGAGTCCTTCCGGGACCCCTTTATCATCATCTTTACCATTCCCCTGTCCCTGATCGGTATTGTGGCGATCTACTTCATCACCAACGAGCCCTTTAACGTACTGACCGTGGTAGGACTCCTGGTACTGGTGGGGGTCATCGTCAACAACGGGATCGTCCTGGTGGACTACACGAACCTGCTCCGCAAGCGGGGGCTGCCCCTGGTGGAAGCCTGCGTTGAGGCGGCGGGGAGCCGGCTGCGCCCCATCCTGATGACGACGCTGACCACGATTCTGGGCCTGGTGCCCATGGCCTTCTTCCCCGGCGAGGGTTCGGAGATGACCGGCCCCATCGGAAAGACGGTCTTGGGAGGGCTGTCCTTCGGCACCCTGATGACCCTCTTCCTCATGCCGACGGTCTACGCCATTATGAATAAACATTCCGATGAGCGGGAGGCCAAGGCGGAGGCCCGGCGGGAGCGGATCGCCGCGGGGGTGTCCTGGAAACAGGCCCGGAAGCAGGCATCCGGCACGGTGGTTGCCCGCACAGCCGAACCGGACACGGGACGGGGTTCAGGGCTGAACCCTGGGGAGGTGTGAAATGCTGCGTATTGAGATTATCGCCAATCACTCGGTGGAAGAGAACATTCTGGAAGCACTGCGGGATGAAGGGGCGGGCAAGTTCTACACGAAGTACCCTTCGGTGTACGGGGTGGGTTCTACGGGCCCCCGCATGGGGGACGCCATCTGGCCGGAGGAGAACTTCGCGCTGGTGGTTTGGTGCGAGGAGACCGAAGCGAGGAGCATAGCCCGCGCGGTTGCCAAGGTAAAAGAGCATTTTCCCGATGAGGGAATCAAACTCTTCGGCCTTCCCGCGCCGGGCCAGGCTCCTGCCGCGCCGTCTGTTCCCGTTCCCCTCGCGGTGGAAGTGGAACTCAAAAAGCCCGCGCTGGATCCGGTACA
>JAITHH010000150.1 GCA_031280065.1 Treponema sp.
GCCGGACCAACCACCCCGCGCTTCTCCATCAGCTCCACCAGACGGGCGGCGCGGTTGCCGTGTTCTAGCGGCTATATTATACTGGGATGCATGGACGTTATCATTGAGTTCAATGAGGCAGCGTTTCGGCACGGTATCAGCCGGGAAGACATCCTGTACGCATACCGGAACCGAATATGCGACGCCTTAATAGACGGGCTTCCCGAAAAATACGCCGTCATCGGCTTTGACCGCGCCGGGAACCCCCTCGAAATCATGTATAACCCGATAGATGACAACCGCGTCAACATATTTCACGCGATGAAGGCCCGCGACAGTTTTATAAAAACGCTTGGCCTTTAGGAAACGATTATGGCAAGAATGACTGAAGAAGAAGCATGGGCGCTGGATGAATTCGTAACCAACAACGAGATAGAACTCGGCCCCAATGGTTCAGGCTGGATCAGCCAGCGGGAAATGCGCCTCATGGGGCTGAACAATTTGTCTGTCAGCTACCTCATGGCAAGGGCGAAGGCGGACAGCAAAAGCCCCGCGCAAATTATCAATGAATTGGTCAGCAAGGAATTATCCGCCGCCGCTCCGGCATAACGCGGAAAAGCGGCGCTGCGCTTCGGCCCCGCTCAAGTCCCCCGGAGCAGTTCGCGGGGCTTGGAACCCTGGGCCGGACCAACCACCCCGCGCTTCTCCATCAGCTCCACCAGACGGGCGGCGCGATTGTAGCCGATCTTGAGCCGCCGCTGAATGTAACTGGCGCTGGCCTTGCCCTGCTGCGTAACCACCTCCAAAGCCTGCTCGTACAGCGGATCATCGCCGTTGGAAAAGTCCTGTTCGCCGCTGCCATCGTCATCATCGTCAATGAAAATCTCATCATCGATGTAGTCAGGCTCCCCCAGGGTCTTCACGTACTCGACCACCCGCTCTATCTCTTCTTCCGAGACAAACGCCCCCTGCATACGGACCGGGAAGGGGTCCACCGCCCCCGCATAGAGCATATCGCCCTTGCCCAGCAGCTTCTCCGCGCCCACCAGGTCGATGATGATCCGGCTGTCCATCTTGCTGGCGACCATGAAGGCGATGCGGCTTGGAATATTCGCCTTGATAAGCCCCGTGATCACATCAATGGAAGGCCGCTGCGTGGCCAATACCAGGTGAATTCCAACCGCCCGGCTCATGGCCGCCAGCCGCGCCACCGTGGACTCCAACTCCTTGCCCGTGGTGGCCATGAGGTCCGCGAACTCATCGATCACCACCACGATATAGGGCATGTGCTCCGCCGCAATCTCCCGCTCGCGGATGCGCCGGTTGTAACTGCGGATGTCCCGCACCCCCATCGAATCGAGGCAGGCGTAGCGCCGCTCCATCTCGAAGATGCAGTATTGCAGCGCCTGGAACGCCCGCTTTGACTCGGTGATAACCGGCGTCAGCAGGTGGGGGATGTCGTTGTACAGTTTGAGTTCCACCTTCTTGGGGTCGATGAGGATGAGCCGGCAATCCGCCGGGGCGCGCTGGTAGAGGATAGAAAGGATGATGCAGTTGACGCACACCGATTTCCCCGCGCCCGTGGCCCCCGCGATGAGGAGATGGGGGGTCTGCACCAGGTCCACGGTCTGCGCCTCGCCGGTGATGTCCTTGCCCAGGGCCACCGGAATATCCCCTTTTTTCCCCTCCCGCTGAAGTTCCCCCTTGATTATCTCCCGGAATGAGACGATGTTCCGTTTCTTGTTGGGCACTTCGATTCCCACGGCGTGTTTGCCGGGGATGGGCGCGAGAATCCGCACGGAGGAGGCGGCCAGGCGCAGGGCGATGTTGTCCTGGAGGTTGACGATCTTGGAGAGCTTGACCCCCGGCGCGGGGAGAATCTCGAACATGGTGATCACGGGCCCTTTGCGGATTCCCGTTACCTCGGCCTGGATGCGGAATTCCTCCAGGGTTTCCCGCAGCGTCTCCGCCGCGTCCCGCGTCGCCTGGTCGATGATCCAATACTGGCCGTCCGGGTACTGGTTAAGAATCCCCTCCACCGGCACAAAATACCCTCTTCCTTTCCATGCCGGCCTTGGGGAAGGGGGAGACGCGGGGGCGCGAACCTCTGGTTCGACGGCCCTCCCGTATTCCTCCTCCTCTTCGATCTCAGCGTCCGCAACTGGCGCTGGAACCGGCTGCGGAGGCGCCGGCGGTTGCACCGGTGACTGCGGGGGCGGCTCCACTGGCGGCTGCGGCGCTGGAGCCGATGGCGGAGCCGCAGCAGGCGGCGGCGCCGAGGGCGTAACGAATTCCCCCTGCCGGGACAGGGCTTCATTTCCGGCGCGGTCATGCGCCTTTGACTGTTCCGGCGAGGGGAGCATACGGACGCGCTTCGGGCTCCTGCGCCGTACCGGGCGGGCGGGTTTGACCGGGGGCTTATCAACGAAGAGCAGCGCCGACGCCGCCGCGATGCCGAATCCCTCCAGCGCGGTGAGGATAACCATGCAGAAGCCGAGTCCCATCTGCCCCAATCCGGCGAGGAATGAGTTGTGGGCGGCGAGGTCTTCAAAGTCCCGGAGCAGGGAAAAACCCGCGGCCAGGGTGAGGAAGGGGATCATCGAGAGGCTGAGGACGAATATCCGCTTGGGCAGGTAGCGGGGGTCCGCGGCGATGAGGGCGGCCCAGACCAGGTAGCCGGGGATGAGGAAGGCGAGGAAGCCGTAGGAATCCACAAAGAATTCTCCTGGCGCGGAAGCGAGGCCGGGCAGGTTGAAGAGCGCTCCCGCGATAGATATTCCCAATAGAAGCGCTGCAAGGACAAGGAAAGCCGCCAAACCCAAGGCGGCAAGACGATAGGTGGACAGCGGCACAGAACCTCCCAATGCCGTCCAGTGTAGCGCATCCGGGGGTATGTGTCTATAATACGGCAGGAAAAAGGACCGCGCCGTGATTTAAGCCGCGCCCCGTATTGGCGGACTTTCTTAATCCGTGAAATTCGTGTAATCTGAGGGCAGTTTTTAAGAGGAAACAGCATGGAATTAAGCCCCCGTGAAATAAGGCTTGAGGCGCGGAAGACCCAGGCGGTTGAGGCCCTATCGGTCCAGTTCTCCCATAACAACCTGCCTATGGCCGAATATGAACGGCTCGTGGAGTACATCAACAAGACTGAGAGCGAACGGGAAATGGCTATCATCGAGCGGATAGTGGACGAGAGCGCCTTCTACGCCGGGGATGAGCCCGCGCCCCGCCGGGATGCCGCCCCGTCCGGGGAATGGGACCGGACCAAGTTTTACTTTTCCCTGCTCTCCAGCCGAAAAATCGCCGGAGAGGCACTCCGCCGGGGGCACTGTTCCTTTGTCAACATTCTGGGCAGCACTGCTATCGATATTGCCGAAGGAGATCTGCCGCGGGGCCGCACCGAAATGGATGTTCTGAACCTGCTGGGCGAGACGAATATTATCGTGCCTCCGGGGCTGGCTGTGGTTATCAAGGCCGTTCCCATAGCGGGCACGGTTTTTATGGGCCGGGGCGTGGAGACCCGCCCGGATGCCGGCGGCCGCGAGCTGGCGGTAACCGGGGCCGTCCTTCTGGGAACCGTGAACGTCAAATTGCGGAAAGAGAAGCGCAAGCGCTGGGGGCCCGGCGCGTTGTTTCCAGGGTGAAATTCCGCCTTAAATAACGCATGATTATGGTGTACCGCACCAGAGGAGGCCGGCTATGAAGCGTCGTTTTTGTGTGTTTGTTCTGATTGGGATAGCCTTCTGTCTTTCCGCTCAACAGGAACTGCCGGAGTACCAGTTTGCATCGGGAAGCTGGGAAATCGATGGTGAACGGCTCTACCAGCGCGACGCTGGTTCCCAGCTTGCCAAGGTCAATTTCCGTGTCTCCCAAAGCGGTTCTATGATCTACGAATTCAACGTCCGCTACGAAGGCGGGGCCGCTGACGGGCACGGCGGCTTCGGCCTCCACCTCTACGGGGACGAGGCGCATCCGGGCGCGTCCTGGGGAAGCGGCAAATCGTACCTGATCTGGTTCAACTACGACGAGCATCCCCGCAGCCTTCAGATTCCTGCCGGTTTCAGTATGCAGCTCTACCGGAGTTTGAGCCATTCACGGATGGAATTACTGGAGAGCCTCGATCTGAATGAATATATCCGGCAACTGCCCCGGAATTTCCTCGCCGCGCCCGCGCCTGTCAGGATCATCGTTTTTGGCGATACTGGCGAAATCCGCGTCTACGAGCCAGGCGGAGCGGATCGTTACTTCACTTTTCAGGCGGACAGAAGGGATATTCCTTTAAAAGGCAGTTGGGTAACGCTGCGGACCAACGGCATTACGCTGTCCTTCGGGTTCTGACAGCGGCAATGCGGCGCTTAGTTGATTTGATAACGGGTTATTAGTCATCCGGTATTTTTTGTGTGGTATTGTTGTAGTTTAAATACAAGCGATAAATTTCTTCATCCCGGTGAATTCGAGAGGAAACGCCGGGTTGAATTGTCTGCCGCCGGTATGTCCGCATACCCTGCTTGTGTTTTCAATCCCGGCATACTCCACCCTATGCGGTCGCCGGTTTGGGGGCCTGCGCGGGCGCTTTGACCGCTTGCCCAGCTTGCGGCGCTCCTGCCGGCGCGGACCGGGCCGCTTGTTCAGCCTGCGGAACCGGGGGCTTGGTCTGTGTTTGCGCCGGGGCTGCCGGTTTGGGAGCCTGCGCGGGCGCTTTGACCGCTTGCCCGGCTTGGGGCGCGGGTGGCTTCCCCGGCGCTTGCTGACCAGCCGCCAGTTCCGCCTTTGGCGGGGACGCGGCTTCAGCGGGGGCTTGCTCTTCCCGTCCATTCTCAGCCGCCTTTGCTTCCCGTTTCTTCACCGCATCGTCAAAAATCGCCGTGGTGTCCACCTCCGAGTCCACGCCCAGGAGCGGAGCCCCGTCCTCGCCGGTGCGGGCCAAGAGACCGGGACGCCCGTTATAGGCCCAACTGCCCTCGTTATTCACCAGGAAATCAACGACCGTGGTAACCGCCAGCGTAAAGAACACCAGCGAGGCGTTAGTCCGCTGCTTTGCGTTCAACAGACAATCAAGCCGCCGGGA
>JAITHH010000247.1 GCA_031280065.1 Treponema sp.
TAAACGTAAAAAGGGGCGGTTTGAATATTGCTTTCATTGATTTATGGAATGTTTAGCAATTTTGCTGCGGCGGGTATCGACGCTCACGGGGGGGGGGGCGCGGCCCCCGCACCCCCGCCGGGGGGTTACGAACCCCCCGGTCCCCCCATTCGCCTGCGCGTCATTTACAATGGGCGCATAGCCAAGCCATCCGGGGGGGCACCCCCGATCACCTTAAAAACTCACCAGCAGAGTCTTGATTTCAAAGGCCCTAAAGGAAAGCTCCAGGTCCTTCCCCGCAAAGGCAAGCGGACGGGGCCCAGCTTCCAGCATGTCCGTCTCAGCGGCGGCGGCCACATCACGGGAGAAACGCAGCGCCGCTGTTGTCCTGCTCCCCAGACTCTCGTAGAGCCTGATCACGATGCTGTTCTTCCCCGTGGCCCCCTCCGGCGCTTTAACGCACTCGGCAATCACCGCGGGGTTGTCCACGCTGAACAGGGAATAGGACGCGCCCGCGTTCTGCGCCCCGCCGGTTTCCACTGCAGGCGGATCATTCAGCTCGTAGGCGGCCCGGACAAGCCCGGAACCGGCAAAACCCCCGGTAAAGGGGAAGAGGGCGTAGGTAAAGCGCTGCTCCCCCTGATCCGCCTCTTCGTCCGGCGCGGTGGGGGAACGGAGCAGGGTCAGCCGCATGACGCCCCCGGACACATCGTGGCCGTACTTGCAGTCATTCAGCAGGGCGATTCCCTCCGCGCCTTCCTCCAGGGCGATCCACTTGTGGGCGCAGATTTCGAACTTCGCCCGATCCTGGGGGAGATTCCGGTGGGTATTCCGCAATAGGTGGCCGTACTGAACCTCGCAGCGAACCTGGGCCGCGTCCAGGGCCGTATCAAATTCCGCCTTGAGCACCCGCCGCCGCTCACGCCAGTCAACTGTGGTCTCAAAGTCAATGCGCCGGTCCCCGGCATAGAACACCGTGTCCTGGCATAGCTCAGAGGCGGCCCCGATGCGGTACTTCCGGCGGATCCGCAGGCAGAGCGGGCCCTGGCTCACCACCTCGGTGGACAGCAGACGATCCTCCTCCTCCAGATACGCGGTCCAGTCCGAGTCAATGTCCCAGGCTTCCCAGAGCACCGGCACATCCTGGGCGCTGACCAGCCGGTTGAAGGAGCCGCCGGGGGCAACCAGTTCCCGGCCCAGCGCCCGATCCCGCAGGCTGCAAATCCGCCCGGCCTGATCAAACCGTACCTGGTAGCAGGGGGTCTCAAGCTCATCGCCCTTGAAGGTGAAGGGAGAAGGAGCAGCCGCAGCTTCGGCTGTCCCCGCCGCAGTGGGGACAAAATGAGCCCAGCCCAGGGATGGAACCTTGGGCATAAACAGGAGCGTTTCCGCGCCGGCCTGATCCTGCCAGCGCTGGAGGGGGTACACCGCCCCGTCCGCCGGGGATTTGAGGGCCGAAACATGAGCCGGAAGGCTGCCTGCGGGGATATGCGCCGGGCCGCGCCGTTCCCAGGACAGGCCGTTGAATACCGTTACGCCCCAGGCTGCCCCCGCAGGCTGCCCCGCGATCTTCCGCCGGATTGCCCCGGCAATGTCCTGTAGGGAGCGCTCGACCTTTTGGTAGGCCGCCTCCGCCTCCTCATAGACCCGCCGGATGGAAGAGCCGGGGATAATGTCGTGGAACTGGTTGGTCAGGAGCACCTTCCAGTTCGCCAGGAGCGCTTCATGGGGATAGGGCGCGGCGTTTTCCAGGGCATCCGTAGCGGCCAGAAATTCTGTATTCCGCAGGGCGAATTCCAGCCGGCGGTTGTAACGCTTGGTCCGGGCCTGGGTTGTGTAGGTTCCCCGGTGCAGTTCCAGGTACAATTCACCCCGCCATTCGGGCCATGCGTCCCGCGGAACCGCCGAGAAGATGCGCTCCAGCGCGGAAGACACGCTTTTCCATGCGGCCTTGGGCGCTCCCTCCAGATTGCCCAGTCTGCGGGCCATTTCCAGGTCTCCCCGCGCCGTGCCGCCGCCGCCGTCCCCCTCGCCGATGGATTTGATCACCCCGGACTGAATTTCCTTGTGCTGAATTTCGTTCCATATTTCCGCAAGGCCGCCGGGCGAAACGTGGCCGTTGTAGCCCTCGGTGCGGGAGGCAATGTAGTGGGTCTTGATGCCCGTGCCGTCAATGCCCCGCCAGATGAAGGTGTCGTAGGGGAAGCGGGTGGTATCGTTCCAGTTGATCTTGCTGGTAACAAAGTAGTTGATCCCGCAGCCCGCGAGAATCTGGGGCAGCGCGGCGGCGTAGCCGAACACATCGGGCAGCCAGAGGGTGTCGCTGTCCGCGCCCAGAAGCGCCCGGTTGGCCGCCTTGCCTACGAGGAATTGCCGTATCAGGGACTCGCCCCCGGAGATATTGCAGTCCGCTTCGACCCACATGCCGCCGTTGGGTTCCCAATTCCCCCGCTGATAGGCCCCCTGGATGGCGGCGAAAATGTCCGGGTACTCGTTCTTGATGATCTCAAGCTGGGCAGGCTGGGTCTGGATGAACACAAAGTCCGGGTATTCCTCGCCCATGCGGACCATGTTGATAAAGGTTCTCGCGGCCTTGCGCTCCGTCTCCCCGATGTGCCACAGCCAGGCATGATCGATGTGGGCGTGTCCAATCAGGTGAATTTCCGGCGCGGTGGACCCGTTCTTCGCCTCCAAGAGAGGAGCGATCTTCCCTGCCGCGGTCCGGGCCTCCGCTTCCAGCTCCTTTCCCGTGGATGCATAGTGAATTCCCGTGAGGGCGTCAAAGAGCCCCTTGAGGATCAGCGCCCGCCGCAGGGAGTTGGCGTCCAAGGTTTTGGCCAGTTCGAACAGGCACTTGATGTCGTAGTAGAGGGAATAGACCGGCTCGATCCGCTCCAGCAGCGCGCCCCCGCCAAAGGTATTGGGGTACTTGCCGATAGTCTTGCCCAAGGTCAGGACGACCGATCCGCCCTCGAAGGGATGGCAGCCCGGATAGGGGTGCCCGCAGTAGACCTCCAGGTGGAGGGTATGCTCTTTGCCGTCAGCGGGAACCTTGACCTTTTTATGGAAGGGATTGAAGGCCCCGGCGGGCTTGCCGTCAATAAAAACCAGGGAGTCCGCATTGGGAATCACCCTAAGGTACAGGGGGCCGTTGCGGTCCCCGGCAGAGGCGCGGAAGGATGCGCGGAACCAGGCGCAGTGCCAGGCCTGCCCGTATTCTCCAGGGCTTGGGATCTTCTCCCAGGGAACGTCCTTTGGCGGGGAGCGGAAGGTCTGGGACGTTTCAAACACCTCGAAATCCAGGTTTTGAATCTCCCGGTAGCGCTGGGGTTTTAAAAAGCGCAAAGTTTGGGTAATTCTCTGTTCTACTTTTGGAATCAGCATAGTTCTTCCTTATATGACGAAGTTTACGGGGGCCTTCGGCCTATGAGCCCGTCCCCCTCATTGATCTTATCCCTTTACCGCGCTCATGGTAATCCCCTGCGGAGGGCCGGCGTCTCTTCTGAGCGCCGCTAAAAGCCGCCGCTCTAAACGCATCCGGGTCTGCTCGTCCCGCGGGTACGCGGCATCTTCGTCAAAGACAACGCCTTCCAGCGGGCGCCCCAGTACAATAATGCGCTTTCCCAAGTAAACCGCTTCCCGGGGATCGTGCGTTACCATGATAAGCATCCGGGGTTCCGCTTCTAAAAGGCCGGATATCCGGTCCATGAGCTCGATCCGTAAGAGGTAGTCCAGGGACTGGAACGGCTCATCCATGAACATCAGCGGCGCGGAGCAGGCAAAGCCGCGCGCCAGGGAAACCCTCTGCCGCTGGCCGCCGGAAAGCGCGGCTGGATAGGCCCCGGCCTTATCCGCAAGGGAGAAGCGCTCCAGCATGGACAGACCCCGCTCGCGGGCCTTCGCCTCGCCCAGCGCTTCCCGTATGGGGAGCGTCACATTATCCAGAACCCGCAGCCACGGGAGAAGCCTGGGCTCCTGAAACACAAAAGATTGGGCGCCCGGCGCGTGAATTTCCCCGGTATCCGGACGGAGGAGCCCCGCCATGAGACGCAGCAAAGTCGTCTTACCGCAGCCCGAAGGCCCCAGGATAGCAACCGGGCTTTCCCGGCCCAGCGTGAGAGAAAGGTCTTTGAACAAGGAGCAGCGCTCCGGGCCCTCATAGCCGAAAGAGATCTGTTTTACGCGGAGTTCAGCGCGGCTCATACCGGAAAAGCAGCCTCTTCCGCGCCGTGCTTGCCGTGATTCCGGCATAACGCAAGCACGAAGGAGAGGAGGAACTGGGAAAATGCCGCGGCCATGACCGCCGCCGCGGTCCAGGCGAAGAGTTCCGGGGTTTCAAGCTGGGCCTTGGCATTCTGCATACCGGTTCCCAGCGCCCGCCGGGGCTGAACCAGCACTTCCGCGGCAACCGCCGCCTTCCACGAAAGGGACAGCGAACTCCTCAAGCCCCCCAGGATGAAGGGCAGGAGGGACGGCAGGTACAGATAGCGCAGCCGGTATGCTGCGGACAGGCGGTAGACCCTGAACAATTCCGCCAGCGCGGGGTCCAGCGCCCGCAGTCCAGCGCCCGTGTTGGCGGCCATCACAGGGAACACCATGAGGAATACGGTGAACGCCGGGGTTTTTTCCTGGCCGAACCAGAGAAAGAAGATGAGAATCAGCGCCATCACCGGGGTCGCGGAGATCAGCGTAAAAAAAGGCTGGAGCAAGGCCCCGGCCCGTTTATTCAGCCCCGCAATGAACCCCGCCAGGATTCCCAAGGGCGCTGAAATGGCAATTCCCGCAAGCACCCGGACAAAACTGCCCAGCACGGCCCTGGTAAAGCGCGGTTCTTTGAGCAGCAGGAGCAAACGGCGCGCCGCCGGCAGCGGGCCGGGCAGGATCAGATCACTTCCCATGAGCCGGGCGGCCCCCTCCCAGATTATCAGCAGGAAGAGGACCCCCAGGACATACCAGACGGGCTTAGGGGAGGGAGAGGTAGAAGTCCGCATCGGGGAGCTTGCCGCCGATAGACGCCGGAGAAAAATCCAGGAACACCTGATAGAGCGCCTCCAGGGAAGGCCGGGCCTCGGCGGCGGGGATGAAAACGTAGTTACTCCGGGGGATAGCGGCGCTGACCACAGGGGCGCGGAGCCCCAGTTCGTGCTTTTCTACCAGGGTTCCGGCCTCGGCGGGATTCGCCAGCGCCCATTCAAGGGAGGCTTTGGCGGCGTCAAGAAAACGCCGCATGACTGCGGGATGGGCGGCGGCAAAGTCCGCGTCCGCGACCAGCAGCGTCATGGGGTAGTTCCCGGCGAGACCCGCCGCCGCGGACCATTCAGCCTGAATGTCGCCCGCAGGCCGCAGATCGGGATTCCCGGAGCGGGCCATTGTAGCGAAGGGTTCGGGGAGCAGGGCCAGGGAAATCTGACCGGCAATGAGGGACTGGGCGATTTCGGCGTAGCCCAGGGTGTAATTCAATTGAACGTCCTCGTCGGGGACGAGTCCCTTGGAGAGGAGTATCTTCCGCAGTACGTAGTCGGGGGTTGCCCCCTGGCCCGCTGCCGCCACGGTTTTTCCCCGCAGGTCTTCCAGGCGCTGTACTTCACTATCCGCGCTGAGGAGGCTCAGCATACCGCTGCCTATTACCGCCGCGGCCTGGAGCCGCTTGCCTGAGGAGGCGATCTTGGCGGCGGCGTTCACGGGGAGGATTCCCAGTTTTGCCTCGCCGGAGATAAACTGCGCGGCTATCTGATCCGCCTGGGCCAGGGCCGTAAGGCGCAGGGTAAAGCCTGGAAGCGCGGGCGGTTCTTCAAAGAGCCGGATCATGCCCACGCCGGTGGGGCCTTTGATGACATAGAAGGTAAGTTCCTGATTGTCCGCTCCGCGGGCGCCCTTGGCGCTGAGGGGTCCGGCGAAGGCGCAGACAAACAAAACTGGAAGGAGCAGGCTGCGCATAACTTTTGATACTTTTTTTATAGTCTTCATATAAAAAGTATAGACAGCGGGGCGGTTTTGGGGAAGGGGGTTCCGCCCCTCCAATTCCCCTGACGCGAGGCGAACGGGGGTCCGGGGGGCGCGAACCTCCGGTTCGATGGCTCCCCGGCGGGGGCGCTGCGGGGATGAAACCCCCGCGGGAAGTACAGCAGCGCCATTCGTCTGGTTCCCTCAGAAAGCACCGCAGCCGGCAGCCAGGACGCGGCAGCCGGCAATCAAGGCGCGGCAGCCGGCAACCAAAGCGCGGCAGTCGACAACTAAGACGCGGCAGTCGACAACCATGACGCGGTAGTCGACTACCAGGGCGCGGTAGTCGTCTACCAAAGCGCTGTAGCCGTCTGCGAAGACTCTGTAGCCGACAACCAAAGCACGGTAGCCGTCTCCAAAAGTTCTGTAGCCGTCTACGAAGATTCTGTAGTCGCCCACAGAAGTTTTGCAGCCGTCTCCAAAAGTCCTGGAGCCGCCTGCGAAAGCGCTGTAGCCGCCCACAGAAGTTTTGCAGCCGGCAACCGGGGCGCGGTAGTCGCCCACGGAAGTTCTGTAGTCGACAACCAAAGCACGGCAGCCGGCAGCCAGGACACGGCAGCCGCCGCCGAACAGCCCGCCGCCCTCCCTCTTTACCCGCTGGTCGTTCCCGGCATTTGACTTTTCTTTTGAAATCTCCGATAATACACTAAAAGCGGGCCAAAGCGCCCATTAAAAAGGATCTGCTATATGACACTTAAAATGCGTTTAACCGTAACGACGAGCGTGATCATGGTGGCCTCTATTACCATTGTGGTTTCGCTGCTCCTGTTCTTCTCGTACCGGTCGCAAACCAGGCTTTCCATCGAAAACCTCAAAAACATGACCGGCATCGAAGCAAAAAGCGTCCAGATCACCATGGAAAAGTACCTCAACCTGATCAACACCCTCTCCTGGATCATGAATAGCTTTGAAACAACCGAAGAAGACCAGCGCCGCTTCCGCTATGACGGCATCATGGAAGCGGCCATCGGCTCCGTCCCCGAACTGGCCGGCATCACCGCGGTGTGGCGGGACGGCGTCATCGACCAAACCGGCGTCCCCTACCGCTCCTGGTACCACCGCCGGAACAGCCTGAACGCCGAACGGGGCGATTACGCTAACTCCGGCGCGGATATGAGGGCCATACTGAATAACCTGACCAGCGACCCGCAAATCAGCAATGTCTCCAAGGGGAAACTCAACGGCCGGGACATCTTCGCGGTAGACCTGATCGTTCCCATCATCCCCGACAGCCCCGACAGCCGCTACCGGGGGCAGATTGTCGGCTTCATCGCGGCCACCGTCGACCTGAAGTTCGCCGAGGAAACGGTCGTGAATATCCGCCCCTTCGGCGTGGGCCGCGCCGTACTCTACGCCTACGACGGCACTATCGCCGCTCACTACGACGCGAACATGATAGGCAGGCCCATTACCGATTCCGCCTCAGTGAGCGTACTCGGCCAAAAAGCGGTGGATGACACGCTGCGCACCCTGGAAAACGGAACCGGCGAGTTTGACCATAACGGCGGACGCTACTTCTACAGCTATCCCTTCTTCGTGGGCCAAACCGCGACCGCCTGGACGATCTTGAGTTCAGTGGAAGAGAAGGTCGTGCTCGCCGATGTGAACGCCATCTTCATGATCGTTATCATCGTCTCGGTTGTCGCCCTCGCGGTTACGGTGGTGGTCATCTGGTTCATGTCCGGCTCGATTTCCAAGCGTATCGTGCGGGTCGGCGGGGCGATCAAGGACATCAGCGAGGGCGAAGGCGACCTCACCCGCCGCCTGACGATCCACGCCAACGATGAAATCGGCGCGATGGGCACGCACTTCAACAATACAATGGAAAAAATCCGCCTCCTGGTCCATTCGATCAAGAACGAAACCCACACGCTCTCCGACATCGGCAGCGAGCTTTCCAGCAATATGACCCAAACCGCCGCCTCCATCACCGAGATGAACGCGACTATCCAGAGCCTCAAGACCCAGGTCATCAACCAGAGCGCCTCAGTTACCGAGACGAACTCGACCATGCAGCAGATCATCAACAACATCGAAAAGCTGGGCGATCTGGTAGGCAAGCAAAGCGAGAGCGTGGCCCAGTCGTCGTCCGCCGTTGAACAGATGATTGCCAGCATTCAGTCGGTAACGCAGACCCTGATAAAGAACGGCGCCAGTGTAAAATCCCTGGCTGACGCGAGCGAAGTCGGGCGCAGCGGCCTCCAGGACGTGGCGCAGGACATTCAGCAGATCGCCCACGAATCCGAGGGCCTGCTGGAAATCAACGCGGTCATGCAGAATATCGCCAGCCAGACGAACCTCCTGTCCATGAACGCCGCCATCGAGGCGGCCCACGCGGGCGAGGCGGGCAAGGGCTTCGCGGTGGTTGCCGATGAAATCCGTAAGCTGGCGGAGTCCTCCGGCGAACAGTCCAAGACGATTTCCAACGTGCTCAAGAAGATCAAAGGCTCCATTGACAAGATTACCCGTTCCACGGACGCGGTTTTGAACAAATTCGAAGCGATAGACGGCGGGGTCAAGACGGTGTCCGATCAGGAGCACAACATCCGCAACGCCATGGAAGAGCAGAACGCCGGAAGCCAGCAGATTCTGGAGGCGATGAACCGCCTCAACGAAGTTACGGTTATGGTCAAGGACAGCACCACCGAGATGCTGCAAGGAAGCCGGCAGGTGATCAGCGAGAGCCGCAACCTGGGCCATGTAACGCAGGAGCTGGAAAACGGGGTGAACGAAATTGCCAACGGCGCGGAGCAGATCGACACCGCCGTCAACCGGGTAACCACCATCTCCGGGGATAACAAACAGCACATCGATAACTTAGTCGGCGAAGTGTCCAAGTTTATCGTGGAATAGCCGGGAGGGCGCACAGCCAAGCCCTCCGGGGGGACCGGGGGGTTCGTAACCCCCCGGCGGGGGAGCGGGGGTAGAACCCCCGCAGCAGCGGACGTTTTTACTTCAACCGCCGGGAATCTTTTTTACATTTTCCTCCGCACCCCTACTTGACCTTTCTTCCAATCCCCGGTAGAATCATCATCAATGACAAAGTTGAAGACTACAGCCAACGATCTACTAGCAAGACCGCCTAACATGGCACGGTTCGTGTTCTCTCTCTCTCTCTCTCTCTCGTATATTCGCAGCCCAACTCAACTCCAGGTAAATTTACAGGACAACTCTGCCCGCAGGGGAGCCCGGTCATGTTTTTAAGGGATAATTCTGCCCAAAACGCATGGCCGCCGGTTCAAGAAGGGACTGCGCACACTTCAAAAGCGGTTATTTCCGGTTCAAAAGCAAGCATGGACGGCTCAGGCGCGAGCACGGATAGATCAGTCGTACGCACGGACGGCTCAGGCGCACGTACGGATGGATCGGGCGTACGCACAGATGACTCAGCCGTACATACGGACAGATCAGACGCGGGCGCGGACGGGCCAAAACTCTGTACGGACGAGTCATACGTTTAGCGCTATGCTCCAGGGGTTTTATACGCCGTTTCTTTATTTAATGTCAACAGTCTTTTAGGGGCATTCAAGGTCTATTACTGCCCGTTCACTGCCTTTCACTGTATTTCTTTGTCATACTTTTTTGGCATAGCCGAAAACAGTATTACTGTCGGCATGGGCAACGTTACACCGATAAAAATCGGCATGGGCGGGCGTATCGGGGAACAAATAAAGGGAACTTTTAGGCAGATTTGTCATAGCTGAAAACAGTGTTACTGTCTGAATGAGGGCGGGGGTTTTAAGCATTTTTTACACCAACTCCCGGAAGGGCGCAACAGATTTCTGTTATGCCTTTTTTGTTACGCCCTTTTTGGAGCATTAGACCGTAAAAAACCGTAAAAGAGCGCAAGGCTAATGGGAGATTTCAACAGTAATACTGTCGGTCTAATTCCTGGTAAAATGGTCGGAATTAAATGGGGGTTTTTGGCCCATTTTCAGACTTCGTCTAAAATGGCCAGTTGGAGAGGTTTTTTGGCCTCCAAGTCGGGGTTTTGGCCCAGTTGGAGCCAAAAATCGGGCGTGAAGTGGCATATCAAAAATAATTTAAACTTTTTGAAGAGGGGGCTAATTCCTAGTAAAAGTTCAACTTTCCGCAACATTTTTCAGTCCGACTGTGTCAAAATGACCCGCTTTTTTTGGTTTTTTAGCGTTTTTTCACAAATTCACGGATAACCTAACCAGTTAGGTTTGGCCCACGGCCAGCGCAACAGAAATTAGAGGGGGTAAAATGTGGCGTTTGCAACAAAAAATGTGTTGCGTTTTTGTCAACTCATGTTGTAAAAACGGCTCCAACTGGGCCAAACTGGGGGGTAGGGCCTGTATTATAGCCCCCAACCCCCCCTTTTTAGTAAAGTAGTAACTTTTGCAACAATGCAACATATATATATTTTAGTAAGTAGTAGTAATATATATATATATAAGAGATATATATATTAGGCAAAGCTACTTAAAAAGGGTCGTTTTTTTGTTGCGCGGCTACTTTTTTGTTGCACACCATATTCCCCTATACAACACATATTGCCCATACTGCCCATAAAAAAGGGCATAGGGGAATGCCCCTATGCCCTACGGATACCTTCTACTGAATCAATCAGCAGCTAATATCCTTCCTTTTCCAGTACCGGAACCCGCTGTGTGTTTGAGCTACCGTATACCCTTCCCTCTCCATTCCGGCCCTTATCCCTTGGCGGCTACCCAGTAATACTGTCGTCTTCGACAGTATTACTGTTTAATGCAACAGTAATACTGCGCACCTGCCTGCCAGCCTGTTTTTACTGCTTTAACCATCGCCGCCCCGCCATAATCACGTAAAAGCCCCCAAAAACCGAAAACCCTCCAGGACGCGCCAGGAGGCCCCTCTATGGCTTCGAC
>JAITHH010000294.1 GCA_031280065.1 Treponema sp.
TACTGGACTGCCTTAACCGCACCGAAAACGCGATGACCCAGGAACACGCTTTCAAGGCGGCGGAGTTAAGTCTGATCGCCCAGCGCGACGCGGTCGTGCTGGAAGCGGCGGCCACGTAAATTTTTCCTTGACTGCCCGCAGTAAACCCCGCTACAATAAACCAACCGGAAGGCGGCGCACCCGCGCCGCGGGCGGCAAGCCCGCTCTCCGGCTGGAAAGATGAGAATTTGCCTGCGGGCGCAAAAAAAGCGGGCGCAAAAAGTGAGGAGCCAGTTATGCCGCAAAGAACCAGCCGGGTGAGGTTTACCCCCCAAGCGGAGAGGACTATTACCGGGAAGGGCCTTGCAGCCCTTGTTTTAGGCGTCTTTGTACTCTTTTTTGCCGCGTGCCCTCAGCCTGTCGAAAACGGGGGTAATAAGGTTGTCGATTATGTGCGGCTGGTTGAGGCGGAGTATTATGATCTTACCGGGCTGGCTGCCGCGCCCGTCAATAACGCGGTCCCGGCTGCCGAATTAACTGCCGGGCAGTACACCGGAACCATACGCTGGAAAAAGGTAACGGGCGAGGAGGAGCAGGAGCTTGACAGCGGCGGGAAATTCGAGGCTGGCGGCAGGTACAAGGCTGAAGCCGCGCTGACCGCCCAAGAAGGCTTTACCTTTGACGGCGCGGAAGCAGACAAATTCACCCATGATGGCGCGGAATCCGTTACCAGCCTGGCGGGCAGCGGGCAGACCCTTACCGTAACCATCGTGTTCAAGCCGGCGCTCCCGGCGCCGGCCGGCGAGGGCTTCGACCTGAGCGGTACGGTTGCTGCACCCGCCGGCGGCGCGGCTCCGGTTACTGCGCTTGCTCTGGAAGAAGCCGGGCAGTACACGGGCGGCGCTATAATATGGAAAAAGAATGGCGCGGCGAACAGCGGCAATTTTGCGGTTGGCGGAATGTACCAGGCCGAATTCACCCTGACCGCCAAGGCGGGCGATATCGGCCAGGAAGCCTTCGCGGGCTGCGCCCGCCTTGGAACCGTTACCCTCGGCACAGAGCTGCCCGCGCTGGGAACCAGTCTATTCAACAATATCGAGCCTGCGATCACGGTAACGGTAAAAATCCCCCGCAGTGAAAACGACTGGATAATGGGGGCGTATAAGGGCAGCTATGCTGACAGCGATACCGGGGCCCAAAACTGGGGCAACGCCTTTCGGGGCAAGGGATGGAACTCCTCGAAGGCGGAGTGGACAAACAATGATTATTACGGAGATGGAGAGGCCAAAGGCAATATAAGCCTGACATTCCAAACCTACTAAGCGCATAACAGAGAAGCGGAAAGCGGCGTCTTCTTCGCTGCTCTGTTCAATCCAGCCATAAAGGAGGTAATGTACCGGCGCTGGTCCGCCCAGCGCGTCCGGCCATCGCCCGTACCGGACACCAGAGCCGCATATGCAAACGCGGCATCCGCATATGCAAATGGAACAGCCGCATATGCAGATGGAGCATCCGCATATGCAAATGGAGCATCCGCATATGCAAATGGAACAGCCGCATATGCAGATGGAGCAGCCGCATATGCAAACGCGGCATCCGCATATGCAGATGGAACAGCCGCATATGCAAATAGAGTATCCGCATACGCGGATAAGGTACTAAAGCCTGCAAAAAGGGAATTTCCCGCAGGCTGCGCTATAACCGCTTCGGCGGGATTCATTCATTAAGGAGTATCTTTATGGCACAACGGCCGTATCGCTGGCTGCCAGGCCGGCGCACCGCCATCCTCAACATGGCCAAAACCTGGCTCGCCGAAATCCCAACCCGCGGTCAGCCCTGGAATATCCCCGCAGCGGACATCCAGGAACTCACCGCCCTCACCGCCGCCGCTGAAACCGCCCTGACCAAGGCCCTCTCCGGCGAGCGCAGCTCCATCATCACCGCCGAGTGCGAACAGGCCTTCGGCGCGCTCATCGTCAAAATGCAGTACCTCAAAGAACGCTTCTTCCTCACGCCCCCCCTGGCGGATGCGGACTACCCGGCGCTGCTCCTCCATTCCCGCGACCATACCCCCACGCCCGTCGCCCGCCCGGACGCGATCCCCGATGTGCATTTCAGCTTCCCCGCCCCGGGCCAGGCTGAATCCACCCACCGCGGCCCCCTGAATGGACGCGCCTCCACAGACCCCCGTGCCGATGAAAAGGTCTGCTCCGCCTTCGGCTTTATCGGCGAAGGCGGCGGCGGCCCCTTCATCAAACTCTCCGAAATTCCCGCCGCCGGCGCGGAACTGCCCAACCGGATCATCACCAAGCGGAAGAAACATCACTTTGACCTGGGTCAGTACCGGGGCATGAAAATGTATGTGTCCTACTGCTACATGAATTCCAAAAATGAGGAAGGTCCCTGGTCGCCGGTCTTCGAGTTCACGGTTCCGTAGCGGGGGCGCTGCCCCCCCCCCCCCCGCCGGGGGGCCCAGGCCCCCCGGTCCCCCCGCTATATAGGCAGGGGCTTGTCCCGCTTGATGAAGCGGCCCCGGCCCGTCGCGCCCGTAAAGACCCCGTCCCGCACAATCACCTCCCCGCGGGAGATAGTGCAAACCGGATAACCCCGCAATTGCATCCCCTCGTAGGCGCTGTAGTCCACATTCGCGCGCAGACTGCGCCTGCTTAAAGTAACCTGCTTGTCCGGGTCCAGAATCACCAGGTCCGCATCGGCCCCTTCCCGGATCACCCCCTTGCGGGGATAAAGCCCAAAGAGCTTGGCCGGGTTCTCCGCGCAGAGTTCCACCATGCGCCGCAGGCTGATCCGCTTTTTCCCCACCCCCTCCGAGAACAGCAGGGGCAGCCGCTCCTCAATCCCCGGAGCGCCGCTGGGGCAGCGGGTAAAATCGTCCTTGCCAAGGATTTTCTGCGTCTCAAAGAAGAAGGGGCAATGATCCGTGGCCACAGTATCGATCCCGTCATACAAGCCTTCCCAAAGGCGCTCCCGGTCCCGCACGCCCCGCAGCGGCGGACACATGATGTACTTGAGCCCCTCGTTCCCCGGTGCGCGGTAGAGGGCTTCGTCCAGAAAGAGATATTGGGGGCAGGTTTCCGCATAGAGGTTCTTAACGCCCCGCCGCCGGGCGTCCGCGATATAGCGCAGGCTCAACGCGGCGCTCACATGCACGATGTACAGGGCCGCGCCCGCCATTTCCGCCAGAAGGATCATCCGGTTCACCGCTTCGGCCTCGCACTCCCGAGGGCGGGAAAGGGGATGGTACGGGGCCGATAACGCGCCCGCCGCCTTAAAACGCTCCCGCAGCAGGTTTATCACCCCGTCGTTCTCCGCGTGTACCGTGATAAGCGCCCCCAAACGCCCCGCAGCCTCCAGCGCCCGGAACACATCGGCGTCTGAAAGTTTATAGGCGTAGGTCAGGTAAATCTTGTAACTGGTGATTCCCTCGCCGCAGAGGGCGGCCATGCCCTCCAGAACAGCGCTGTCCACATGCTGAATTACCCCGTGAAACCCGTAGTCCACCACGGCCTTACCCGCCGCCAGGCCGTGATATGCGCGTATCTGGTGATCCAGGGAACAGCCCGCCGGCCCAAATCCGGGATGATCCACAATGGCGGTAGTCCCCCCGCAAGCGGCGGCGACCGTACCCGTGTAAAAGTCATCGCTGGCCGCGGCGCTTCCCGTGTCCAGGTTAAGGTGCGTGTGCGCATCCACGCCGCCGGGGATCAGTATCTTGCCTCGGGCGTCGATGCACTCCACATTCCCGGCAGGGGGAATATGCGGCGCGATCAGTTTGATACGCTCCTGCGAACAGAGAACATCGCACACAGTCTCGGTATTTTCGGCAGCCGTCAAGGCGCCTTGAATGAGCAGGTCTTTCATAAGGGTATTATACTATTGTTTTGGGTTTCTTAAAAGACCATGAGGACGGGGCGCGGAAGCGGAGAGGAGAAAAGCCTCTTGAAAAAATTTTCCCCCTATGGTAGAGTAGTCTTATGGCAAATCTACCAGGAAAAACAGCCCTGTTTACCGTTTTAACGACCGCATGGCTTGCGGCAGCCGTTGTTTTTGCGGGAATTTTTATTATCGAGGAACATATCCATGACCATACCGGGGAAAATTGCCGTATTTGTCTTGAAATCCAAATTGCCCAGCGGATCATAGAAGCCTTTGGACGCCTCGGCGTGTGTGTATTGCTTGCGGGCTTCGTTACATATGCCGCTTCTTGCGTAAAACCACGGCCGTTCTATTTTGCGAAAAAACCCATCGAATTAAAAGTACGATTTAATTGTTGACCCAACCCTCCCAGGCATAATCCAACAATCACATTTCCTCAATCAAAAATTCCCAGGGGAGATG
>JAITHH010000315.1 GCA_031280065.1 Treponema sp.
GATTACGCGGATGAAAAGGATGCCGCAGATGAATGGAAACAGCATCAGCGGAGTAATCATTAACACTGCGTGTTAATGTACGATTTTACCCAAGCGGCGATGCCGCCGCTTTTTTTAGGAGGAAAAGATGAAAAAACTGTTCGCCGCACTGTTCGGCGTCTCTCTGCTGATGTTCTCTTGTTTAATACCAGAGAAATTCACCTGCGCCATCAATGTCGATAAATACGGCGCCTATTCCATCGACTTCAAAGGAACCATACTGTTCTACGCAGCCTTGGAAGAAATTGAAGAAGAAGGCAGCGTCTCCGCCGATACCGACCGGCAAATACAAAAAGTGTTTGCCGAATGGTCGCGGGAGGAACCAAGAATCAAAAAGTATGAATACCGGAACGCAGGCCGCGCCTATGTCGAATTCTACCAGCGCGTTACCGACGGTTCGTCTGTTGACCTGTCCGATGAGTTCGGCCTGCCCCTGCGCATCGATGTCTATCCTGATGAGATAACCATCACCGAAGAAGCCGCAGACGGCGAAACCGCCCGGCTCCTCACCGGGTTCGTCCAATTGGGCTACAAACTGGACGGACGTATCAACATCACCAGTGAATTACCCATCATCAACCCCGGCAGACAAAAAGTGGGGAGAAAATATGTCGTGTTCGGCCCCCAGGTCATTAACCAGACATTCAAAGCCTTCCCCAGCCTAGACGAGGTCATCACAATCGGAATGAATCCCCCCAGCCCCGCCCCCAGCGCCCCGGCCAGAACCTCATCCGGCGGCGCCATCGCCGACGCCATCAGAGCGTTCATCAACGCATCCGGCGAGGCATCCAGCGCCCCATCCAAGGGCGCCGCCAGCGCCGGTTCCAATAACCGGACAGCAGCGGAACGGACACCAGCGGCAAAGCAGCCAACGGCACGGCCGACGGCACAGCCGCCGGAGACAGAGGAGCCGGATGCAAACGCCTTCACTCCAACGCATAAAATAGTAACCAATGACGGCACAAAACTGCGGCTGCGGGCAAGACCGTCAACCAACGGCGCGGTAATCACGTCGTTAAAATACGGTTCGCTGGTACAGGTACTGGAATTAGGCGATTCCTTTATCGACGATGACGGCAACGGCGGCAACTGGGTGTATATCGCCACCCCCGCAGGGAACAAAGGCTGGTGCTTCGGCGGCTATCTCAAACCGCTGCGGTAACGGAGAAGCAGGAAAGCATATAAGGAAAGAGAAAAGAGTAACTGTGAGTACGGAGAAAACTGCGCGGCAGATGTCACTCTTTCCTCAAAGTGAATAACTATGCAGAAAAAAATTGAACGCCGCCGTTGGTTTCCGGCGGCTTCCTGCTGTCTGCTTGCCCTGCTCGTGTCCTGCGCCTCAAGCCCGCAGGCCGCGCCGGAATGGGCGCGGGAACTGGAAGCGGTCTATCCCTTTGAACAATACCTGGCCGCAAAAGGCACCGGAAAGGACGCGGCGGCGGCCCGGCTTGACGCGGCGCGGGCAATCGCCCGGCATCTTTCAACCCGGATACGGGATCAAACCCAGGAAACCGCCGTCCAGTCAGGGAACGCGCCCGCCCAATCGGTGATCACCCAGGAAACTTTTGCTGAATCCCAAGCGGAACTATTCGCCCTGCATTATACCGAAGCCTGGTACAACCGGCGCGGTAAGCTGTGGGAGGCTGCGGCCTTTATCGGGCGGGACGAGGCGTGGCGGATATATCAGCCTGCGGCGGATAAACAGGCCGACGCGTTCCTCAATCTGGTCAAAGCCGCCGATGGGGATTCCGATCCCCTCAGCGCGGCGCTGCGTTACGGAAACGCCGCCGCCTGCGCCCAAAGCGCGGAATTCACCGCCGCCCGGCAGTTTGCCCAGGCCCTGCACCCGCGCATGGCGGAGGCCTGCTTTGACGAAGCGGACCGGGCGCTAAAGGAACTGCCGGAAAAACAGGCGAGCGCCGCCCAAAAAGCGCCGGTATTCATCGAGGCTTCGATAGACCATGACGGGATCATCTATCAGGCTATGGTACGCGCCCTGGGGTCCTGCGGCTTCGCGGCGGAAGACCGCCGGGACGACGCCGGGGCGTTTTGTACGCTCCAGGTACAGGAGGGGCTGCAAATCCAGGAGGGCGTCCAGGAAAAATCGTACGCCTACTACCCCTCCCTGTCGGGGACGCTGCGCGGCAAAGACGGCAGGGCGCTTCTTTCATTTAAGGCCGAAGGGGAGCGGCAGGCCGCGCTAAATCCCGATCTGGCAAAACGCCGGGCCTATACCGCGCTGGCCGCCGCCCTGGAAACTTCGTTTTTGCGGGAAGCGGAACGGCTGCGGCAAGCGCTGGCGGACAAGTAACATCCGCCGGGCGCTGAGCGGCACATATTATATAGAAGATTTCCGTACAGGTGCCTGACTCCTTTCCGGGGTATAACCAGACAGCGCCCCAGAGGGCGTTGACCAGGACTATGCGGCCCGCCAGAGCGCACGTAATGCCCCGCTCATCAGGCAGCTTCCGGCTCTCGATTATCTGTACCGGAACCGGGTGCAGGGCCGCATACAGATAACAATAAGCCATCGTCTTGGAAAAGTCATCTACAGAGATGTAGTCCACGGATTGCATGGATTAACGCGGATTTAAACCGCAGAGAATCTATGATTTAGATTATCGGGAGGAAGTGGTACTCTGGTCTGACGGGGCCAGGGAAGGTCAGCCCCTTGCGGGGCTAATTATAAGAGGCGGAAGGCTGATCCGTGCAGTGAGGAAATCCCGCGAGGGAGGAACCCCGGCGCAGAGAATAGTTAAGACCGGCCGCCGTAAAGTAAAACGCGGCTGCCCGTCAAACAGGCAGACCGCGAATAGGAGTACGGTATATCACACCCGATAACCGCTCCCGGCCCTTAT